>CAXIBZ010000135.1:0-5149 GCA_964022105.1 uncultured Methylophilaceae bacterium | reverse complement strand
TCAACTACCAAGATGTCTATGAAGATGGGTATGACATACTCGATTCTGAATGGTCTCAAAATAATAATAGACTCAGCAACCGCTCCATTATTATTTACCGCTACTATGACGAAGCATCACAACTACTGGGCGTGGGAAAAACACCAGAAATTGAGACCTTTTCACAAAAACTAGGTGATTTAATCCTTAAGGTGCGAGACTTGGTATGCGCCAACCCCAACAATGAAGTCAGCCCTGAAACATTTCGCTGTTATTTAGTTGCGCATTCTATGGGTGGTCTGGTTTGTCGTGGTTTGCTGCATAACCCACAAAACGACCCACACAATGCCAGACAGTATGTCGATAAATTTTTTACCTATGCAACACCACACAACGGCATCGACATGCTAGGCATTAACATCCCCTCTTGGTTAAGTACTAATGACATCAATAACTTTAGTCGAGAACAAATGGCCAAGTATCTCGACCTTCATGATGTATTTACAAAAACAAACAGTGTTGCCTGGATACCAGAGCAGCATTTCCCACCAGATAGAGTGTTCACAATGGTTGGAACAAATCGATCTGACTATGGGGCTGCGTTGGGGGCATCACGCACTTTTGCTGGGCATGGCAGCGATGGTCTGGTTAAAATTGCCAATGCCACTTTAAAAGCTCTCAAAAAAGATGGCACTGAAGGCCAACCTTGCGCAAAAGCATTTACCTACCGTGCGCATTCTGGTTATTTTGGCATTGTGAACAGTGAAGAATCTTATCAAAACCTAACGCGATTCTTATTTGGCGATGTTCGCGTTGATATCTGGGCAGAAATTGAAGCCATCAAATTTCCTAAAAAAGTCCAACAAGCGATGAATGATGGTCATCAAGTGAATGCGCTTTATCAAATTGAAGTGCTTGCCTCTCCGAGAGGAAAGCTATGGCAATTGACTAGACGTAAAGCAGAAGAAGACTCAGTAGCATGCTTCAATCAAGATGACTTGTCAGGCTTGCCAAACAAACCCTTGCAAGAGTATTTATCCAGTGTATTTTTATCCAAGCGTGAGCGTGTGAAAGGCAAACGCAATCTGGTATACGAATTAGCGCTTGGTATTCGCGTACCAGACTGGGAAATTGACCGCACCTTATGGCTAGACGATCACTTTGAAGGCGGTTACCTTTTCCGCAACGCCATCAGATTAGAGCTGGCTCCGCCAACAGATTACCGCCCAGAGTGGAAGGTTGAATATGGTTGGCAAAATCAAGGCTCTAATCAAGCTACCAAGAAAACAGAGCCTAGCACTAACCAACAAGGACAACTAACAATAGAAATTCCATTTGATAGCAACACCACACCAGGTGCCAAAGGGAAGTTACGGTTTGTTATTACTAGCTGGAATGCAGCATTAGGCTGACGACAACAAATTTAGAAATAGGTATTTTTATTTTTATTAAGCGTTGAGTCCCGCCACAGGAGCTATTTCTCGTATAAACGTGACAATTATGTCACGTTTATATCACTCCGAAACTAACGCTATCATTTCCTCTGGATTATCTATAAAACCAAAGTGCCCTGTATTTTTAAGGGTTAAGATGTTCACTTTTCCGAGGGATTTTGCAGTTCTTTGTCGCTCTTCAATAGTTGACCAGTCAGCGTCACCATAAATTAATTTTACTGGAGCTTTTACACCTGAATAAAGGCCTCTTGCTTTTCCCCATGACTGCCAGTTTGCAAAGACATTACGTTCTACGTATCTAAAACCTCTTCGGTAGCCCGCACGGTTTATCTTACTCAAAAGTGTCTTTGGCATCCATTTTCTTTTCTGCAACCCGCCTTTCAATACGATACCAAGGAATAGCCAGTTTTCAAGTGCTGCAAAAATGGCACCGTGTATTGGTACAGCATAATTAGCCAGAACAATATTTGCAAAGAAGTTCCCTCTTCGTACACCATCCGCATACCGTGTTTCATAGTCGTAAGTATTCGATGCAACTACTTTAGCAATGCGCTCTGGTATTGAACTGGCCACTGTCAGCGCTAATACTCCTCCAATTGATTCACCGACTAAAGTAACTTGTTTTAAATCAAGTTTCTCAATGAATGCAATCACAGCATTTCGAAGGTATGGTTCATCATAATTTGCACTTTTATCAATAGAAGAATATCCGTGGCCAGGTAAATCCAGTGCATAGACGGTGTGATTTTTAGCAAGTGTCGGAATGACTTCTTGGAAGTAGTCTAATTGCGTCCGAATCGTATGCATTAATATGAGCGGGCTACCTGAACCTGCCTTTAAATATCTGAGCGTTATTTTGCTATCAATTTGAATTTCTAACACTTGTCCAATGCTGGATAAACTTTTCATACTTTTAACTCCTATTTAAGTTTTATTTATATTGCTATATTTGAGTTGATGGTTGACTTTATGGCGCTTTAACAAGTTGATCCAGCAGCTTATTCACCAGCGGCGCTATTATCAAAATAGCTATAAATACGATTGGCCAAGCGATAACAAATGATGAAAGCCAAATCTGAATAAACATATCGTAAGACATTGTGCGTAACGCGATAATGATGGCGGATACAATCATAGATGTAAAAAATGACATGATTAACGCAAAGATATAAACGCGGTACCTAAATGGTATTTTATTTGCCATGAGGCTTCCTTTTTTACCAAGGTAATGTTTCAGATTCATGGAAGAATCCGCCACTAGGGCCACCACTGTCTAAAGTGGCTAATCTTAATGATGTTTTATAGCTGTCAGTAACTTCCATTTGTGCATAAGGCCCACCTAGCTCAGTTTTAGCCCAACCTGGGTGTGCAGAGTTGACTTTAATTTTGGTATCTTTTAACGCATGTGCCAAATGTATTGTGTAAGCATTTAAGGCAGTTTTTGAAGCGTTATATGCGAATGCCTTAGCTGGATCAATTGGAGAGTTTTCCATGTTATGCAGTTTTAATGAACCAACGACACTAGAAAGGTTAACAATCCTGCCTGAGTCTGACTTCTTAATTAAAGGGAGTAATTTTTGTGTAAGCGCAACAACTGAGAAAAGGTTCACTTGGAAAGTGTTTTGTAGAACAGATTGACTAACAGTGCTACTTGAATTTTCACCAATAAGCTCTTCTGCAATCATGCCGGCATTGTTAATTAGAATGTCTAACTTACCATATTTCTTTTCGATATATTGATACACAGCATCAGCGGAATTTGCATCATTTGCGTTATAAGCAATTGCTTCTGCAATGAATCCAAGCGCCTGTAGCTCTTTTGCCGCAGCCTCGCCTTTACCTATATCTCGGCATCCTATGATTAGTTGAATATTTAATGCGCCTAGTGCTTTTGCCGTTTCAAAGCCAATCCCACGATTCGCTCCAGTAATCAATGCAACTTTGTTCATTTGTTTCTCCTAAATTGGCTTGTCATTACATAAATATGTAATACAGGTTACATTATTATTTGTTACTTGCTCACTTGTCAACATATTTATGTAATCTGTGTTATATTATTTAAAAATATTATGCAGGAGTGAAACAATGGCTGTGGTAGGAAGACCGAGAACATTCGATAAAGACGAGGCTTTAACAAAAGCAATGTATGTTTTTTGGGAAAAGGGTTATGAAGGAACAACAATGGCTGATCTTGTCGATTCAATTGGGATGAAAGCACCTAGTATCTATGCAGCCTTTGGAAATAAAGATGCAATATTTAAGCATGTCGTTTCGCATTATTTACCTATCGTTGCAAACGGACAGTTAGCTATTTTAAATAACACACCCAATATTGATGAAGCTGTAGAAAAAACCTTAAATGAATGTGTGCGTTTATTTACAAGTAAAGATAATCCACACACATGTTTAATCATGACTGCAGCAATTAATACCTCACCTGAGAACGTAGAGCATGTAGAAGCATTGAGAGATTTGAGAAAATATTACAAGACTGCTTGGCAAACCAGATTCGAAAAAGCTAAATTAGATAAACAGATAGAGGCTGCAACAGACCCTAAATCGCTTGCAGAATTTTTTACAACCATAGTTCAAGGAATGGCTTTAAGAGCAAAAGATGGGGCAAAGAAGAGTGATTTAGCCACAACTTCAGAAATTGCACTCAAAACAATAAGCAGTTTAATGATAAAAATTTAGAGTAATAAAAAAGTCAACATCGCTTTGAATCTTATTTTACTTGGTGGCCCGAACTGGAATTGAACCAGTGACACGCGGATTTTCAACTGTAAAAATCGCTATTTTATTAAGTGTTAAGGCCCGCCCCACTCGTTAAGTCTCGTAGGAGCGTGACAAATTTATCACGTTTGCCTTTTTACTATTGCAATACAAAATGTATAAATAAAACATCAAGTCTATTTACACTTTTTTACATTTAGGTCAACCTAAAGCATAATTACTACGTTGAAACCTAAAAACATCTTAAATTTAATAATCAGTTCGCAATAATTACTCTCGGCTTTCTTAAGGAAAGTACATAAAAGTAAACAGCAGTAAAGCAAGTACTACTTACAAACATAAACAGCATTGTATAAATAAAGGGGACGCTATGCGCTACTATGCAGTAATATTTTCTTTTCTTTTATCTACTTACTCTTCTGCTTTTGCAGGTGGCATTCCAAACATACCACAAATACCAGCTTTTTTACCTACGGTTGATAGCGTAGCAGCAACCAAACCAATGCCGCTAGATGGCACATGGCTGATCACTAGTATTGGTAAAAAAATACGCATTGAATCTGGTCGCGCTTATGCAGTAGATGGTTGGTTACATTTATTCACCCTAAAAATTCAACCAGGCATGGTAGTCATTAAAAACATCTCGCCAACTAGTGCCGGACAGTACACTGGAGAAGATTTACCCTTATTAGGCAAATGGGATGCAAAAGCGCAAGCTAACCGTAATCTGGCGGTGACTGTCGCTGGGACATTAGGTCCTGTTAATTACACCCTAGTCCCAGTACAACTAGATAAACCAGATTGGTATGCGCAAGAAATGGCTGCTGCTGGTTTAGCAGCAACTGGCGGAGACCAACCGCCTCCCACTTACCAGCCAGCACCTCCACCTGGTAGTACACCCATCGAAACGCCTCCTAACGAACCTACACCACCCGTAACACCACCCTCACCTGTTGAAGATGATGATGAAGATGATTACGAAG
>CAXIBZ010000134.1:0-5177 GCA_964022105.1 uncultured Methylophilaceae bacterium | reverse complement strand
AAATTGTGAATGAGCCCATTGTTAATTTATCAAAATCACGGCGTATACTATTACTACAGCCTGCAATGATTGATAAATTAACAATGGGCTCATTCACAATTTGATTGGTGGATAAAGACAATTTTGCGATACTACCGCTAGCTGGATTAACAGCAAAATCAACATTGCTTACATTGCTGTTTGGGCCTAGACGTAAGCAGGACGTGTCTTTCAGGTCATCAGCACCTAGGATATTTAAATGTGCTTTCAATGGTTCACCCAAGTTAGATTGCACTGTAATATCACTTAGACCCAGTGCAAAACTGGAAGTGTGGACGCTAAACGCCATGATGCTTAACGCTGTCGATACAGCATGTTTAATTTTCAGATTATGTTGCATATCGCTACCCATTTCTTAAACAATCGCATTAATAATATTGCTATTCAGCAATTCGCGTGCCAAGTTATAATTATCATTAATTTACGCTTAAGTTACATTAAAACAAAGTAGGTGCATTATTAATTTGTAAGATAACTAGATTAATTGCATTTAGCTTATAAATTTGTTTGACGAGTTGTCTTCAAAAGCATATAATCCGCCCTCTTGATTTTAATTAGCTATATTAATGGTAGTAATATTATGAAAACGTTCTCAGCAAAACCCCATGAAGTAAAGCGCGATTGGTTCGTCATTGATGCAACAGATCTTGTTTTGGGTCGCTTAGCTAGTGCTTGTGCACATCGTTTACGCGGTAAACATAAAGCGATTTACACACCTCACGTTGATACAGGTGATTACATTGTTGTGATTAACGCTGAGAAAATGAAAGTAACTGGTGCAAAAGCAACTGATAAAGAATATCACACGCACTCAGGCTATCCAGGTGGTATTTCAACAACCACTTTTAGCAAAATGCAAGATCGTTTCCCAGGTCGTGCATTAGAGAAAGCGGTTAAAGGCATGTTGCCAAAAGGTCCTTTGGGCTATGCAATGATCAAAAAATTAAAAGTATATGCTGGTGATCAGCATGAGCATGCGGCACAACAACCACAAGCATTGACTATTTAAGGTAAAAGAAGATGATTGGACAATACAATTATGGTACAGGACGTCGTAAAAGCTCAGTAGCTCGCGTCTTTATGAAAGCTGGTAAAGGTAATATCATTATTAATGATAAACCTGCAGACGAATATTTTTCTCGTGAAACATCACGTATGATTTTACGTCAACCATTAGCATTGACTGAAAATATGGAAAACTTTGATATCAAAGTGAACGTCATTGGCGGTGGTGAGTCAGGTCAAGCAGGTGCTGTGCGTCATGGTATTACGCGTGCTCTAATCGATTTTGATGCAAACTTGAAAAGCGATTTATCAAAAGCTGGTTTCGTTACACGTGATGCTCGTGAAGTTGAACGTAAAAAAGTTGGCTTCCGCAAAGCGCGTCGCCGTAAGCAGTTCTCAAAACGTTAGTGCAGTTTATACCCAAATTACTGGGGATGCTTACATCAAAAGGTCGCTTATGCGGCCTTTTTTTGTTTCAGGTATGCTAGGATAGTCGGATATGTCGAATAAAAAACTAAAAGTTGGTATTGTTGGTGGCACAGGATACACGGGTGTTGAGCTTTTACGCCTGCTCGCTAGCCATCCACAAACAGAGGTTGTTGCTGTTACCTCTCGCGGTGAAGCGGGACAGGCAGTTTCAGAAATGTTTCCAAGTTTACGCGGCTATATAGACGTACCGTTTAGTGATCCAGTCAGTGCTAACCTTGGAAGTTGCGATGTTGTATTTTTTTTTTTTTTTTTTGGTGTAGCAATGAGCCAAGCGAAAGAATTGTTAGCTTCAGGAACAAAAATTATAGATCTTGCGGCAGATTTTAGATTGCAGGATACAGCAGTATTTGAAAAATGGTACAAGCTGCCACATAGTTGTCCTGACGTTTTGCAAAAAGCGATTTATGGTATTCCTGAACTAAATCGAAAACAGATTAAATCGGCAGAGGTTATTGGAAACCCAGGGTGTTATCCCACAACAGTACTATTAGGCTTAATGCCACTTTTAGAAAAAAACTATGTTGATTTGTCAGCACCTATCATTGCTGATTCAAAATCAGGGGTTTCTGGGGCAGGTCGCAAAGCTGAGGTGGGCACTTTGTTTTCTGAGGCTGGTGATAATCTAAAAGCGTATGGTGTCAGTGGTCATCGTCATCATCCTGAAATTGAAGCGCAACTTAAAAAATTGGCAGGTGATGACTTACAGTTTATTTTTGTACCGCACCTTATCCCTATGATTAGGGGGATGTTATCTACCATCTATGTTAAATTGACAGCAGCCGCTAGCAAAGATGATTTGCAGTCAGTATATGCACAACGTTACAGCAACGAACGCTTTGTTGATGTATTGCCGCTAGGTGTACTACCAGAAACACGCTCAGTAAGAGGCTCTAATCAATTAAGGATAGCAATACAGCGGCAGCAAGGAGAATATTTAACTATTTTAGTTGTCCAAGATAATCTAGTGAAGGGTGCAGCTGGCCAAGCTGTGCAAAATATGAATATTATGTTTGGACTAGATGAATATCTTGGTTTGCAAATTGTGCCGCTAATGCCATAGATACCTGCTAATATATGAGGAAAATTGAGCGTAGAGTCCGAAACCACTATGGATACACTGCCAGACGTGTTGCTGTAAAGGCACATAGGCCGTGGTACTATCGAATAATCATCGGATTATTGTGCGTAGCTTTGGGTTTTGGTCTAGCTTATTTAATGCTGAGAAGTAGTGACTATGAAACGGTCAGTAGTCAATTGGAAGAAATGAAGCATGAAAATAAGATGTTGGAATTTAAGCTAATTGAAGCACAACGTGAATTGCAAGTTGAGCTCGCAACCAACAATAATCTTGCTAAAGATTTAGCAAAAGTTCAAGATGAGAATCTGAAGGTAAAAGAAGATTTATTGTTTTATAAAAAAATGATGAAAAAATAGCGGCACCAAGTCAATTAAAACAGTTAATTAAGGCAAAGATAAAAATGTTTAGTAAGAAAGTAAATAAAATTGATACTCGCATTGATACACTGGTAAGTCCTGATACCGTTATTAAGGGTGATGTCGCATTCGCAGGTGGTTTAAGAATAGATGGTAGCGTAAAGGGTAATGTGCAAGAGCAAGAGGGTACCCAAGGCACGATTATTGTTGGCGAAAGTGGACGCATTGAAGGCACAGTAACAGCAACCAAAATTGTCTTGATAGGCTCGGTTACTGGGCCTGTTTTTGCTAGAGAGTTTATTGAATTACAAACAAAAGCACGCATAACAGGAGATTTGCATTACAAGTCTCTGGAAATGCATATGGGCGCAGTCATAGATGGCAAATTAGTTCATACAGAAAATAATGAACCAGACATGTCTATTTAGGACTAAGATTACAAAGGAAAGAATTAAAGGAGTAAATGATGAATACAGCAGCTGAAGTAATAGATATAGAAATACCTGCACCGTTGGTGTTTACAGACAATGCAGCCAATAAAGTGAAAGAGCTAATTGAGGAAGAAGGTACACCAGATCTTAAACTACGCGTGTTTGTAAGTGGTGGTGGTTGTTCTGGATTCCAATATGGCTTTACTTTTGAAGAAGAAGTAAATGAAGATGATACACAAGTACAAAAAGATACAGTTACATTGTTAATTGACCCAATGAGTCTGCAATATCTTATGGGTGCAGAAATTGATTACCAAGATAGCTTGCAGGGCTCTCAGTTTGTTATACGTAATCCTAATGCCCAAACGACTTGTGGCTGTGGCTCTTCATTTTCTGTATAAAAGTTAATAGCTTGTTATAGCTGTGTGTCATTCACAGCAAAATCAAATTGTTATATGCTTACAACTGCATTCATCCTTGAATGCAGTTTTTTATTTGTGATTCAATTATTTTGAAAGTTATACCAACGTTATGAGTAATACGCCCCCACGGAAACGTGACCAAAATCAAGAAGGTGTAATCTACGCACCTTGGGAACGGCGTTTTATTAAGGTACTGACGCCATTTGAAGAGTTTGTTAATGGGCAAACAACAAGCGGACTATTGCTCATGGCAAGTGCCGTTGTTGCTTTAATCATGGCAAACAGCTTTTTTTATGAGACATATGAGCATATTTTACATACTGATGTTGGTCTTATTATTGGTGAATGGAAGTTAGAAATGAGTCTGCATCATTGGGTAAATGATGCATTAATGGCACTGTTTTTCTTCTTAGTTGGGATGGAGCTCAAGCGTGAAATATTAGTTGGTGAATTGTCCGATTTACGTAAGGCTGCTTTGCCCATCGTTGCTGCTATTGGAGGGATGGTTGTCCCTGCAACCATATTTTTTCTTATAAACCCAGAAGGTGATGCTAGCCGAGGCTGGGGCATCCCGATGGCAACAGACATTGCCTTTGCAGTTGGGGCACTCGTATTACTAGGAAATAAAGTACCAAAAGCGTTAGTTACGTTTCTAGTTGCATTAGCCATTGTGGATGATTTAGGCGCCGTAATAGTAATTGCACTGTTTTATACAAAAGAAATAATGCCACTTTGGTTAGGTGTGGCAGGACTTATATTTGCTGGTTTGGTGTTCTTTAATATAGTTGGCGTTAGAAAAACTTTACCATATTTTTTGGTAGCAGTTCTACTGTGGTATGCTTTATTACAATCAGGTGTGCATGCAACCATTGCTGGCGTTTTAGGAGCATTTTCTGTACCTGCGAGGCCAAAGTATGATGCTAGTTTATTTGTCGAAAGGCTTAGGGAGCTCGTAGACCGATTTAAAGCAGGCTTAGATTCTGGTAAAAACATTTTGACCAACTCTCAATTACAGGATGTAGCTCAGTCTTTGGAAACAGATGTGAATAATGTGCAGACCCCGCTGCAAAATCTAGAGCATCACTGGCACGTGCCAGTGGCATTTTTTGTGATCCCTGTTTTTGCATTGTTTAATGCAGGGGTTCCTTTACAGTTTGATTCATGGAGTGCCGTGTTAAATAACCCGATTGTTCTTGGTGTCTCATTTGGATTAATCGTTGGTAAATTTATCGGTATCGTCGGCGCTAGCTGGATTTTCATCAAGCTAGGTCTGTCTCAATTACCAACAGGTGTTAAATTTAGCCAACTGGCGGGTGTGGCCATATTGGCGGGTATAGGCTTCACAATGTCTATCTTT
>CAXIBZ010000133.1:0-5185 GCA_964022105.1 uncultured Methylophilaceae bacterium | reverse complement strand
ATTAAAAGTTGCCTTTTTAGATCCACTTTAAATGATAGTTTAATCAGTTGCTTACGCTGTAATAGTCGCTTTGATAAGATTCTAATTTGCTGGATTTTTACTCCGAAAATTAACTCAAGTTGATAGAGGTGTTAATCTGTGATATCATAAGCGCCTGATTTTTAATGATAAATTATATAAACACTTTCAATGGCGCAAATTGTGCAGGTAAGTAGTTGATATATTAAGGAGAAGGTTTGACATTAGAAAATGTCGTAAACACACCAGAATTAAATGTAAATTGCCATCAGTTTGATACGCTTCCAGCAGTCAAATTCCGTTCACCCAGTGCGCTCGATGGAACTGCCATTACCGCACTGATAGAAAACTCACCACCACTAGATACCAACTCAGCTTACTGTAATTTGTTGCAATGTTCACATTTTGCACAAACCTGTGTAGTAGCAGAATCAAACAATCAAATTCTAGCTTGGCTATCAGCTTACACTCCACCAGAACAACAAGATCATATTTTTGTTTGGCAGGTTGCCGTCCATCCCGAAGCAAGAGGAAAAGGTTTGGCAAAGCGTCTTTTAACCGCATTATTAGAGCGCGATGCTTTAGCGAACGTGCAATATCTCATCACCACGATCACGCAAGACAATCAAGCTTCATGGTCATTGTTCGAAGGCTTTGCGAAATCACACCAGTTAAATCTGAGTAAAACGCTCCATTTTGAAAAAGAACAACATTTTAAAGGGGTTCATGAAAGCGAGTTTTTAGTAAAAATAGGCCCATTCAGTAGAACAGCGGTCTTAAGTAATCAAGGAGTTTAATATGTCAAAAATCCCAAACCCTAGTCATAGTGAAACTAATACAGCCATTTTTGAGCGCAGAGAGTCAAACGTCAGAAGCTATGCGCGTTCCATGCCGAGAAAATTTATCAAAGCACAGGGTGCTTGGATGCAAGATAGTAACGGTGGTCAATACTTGGATTTCTTATCCGGTTGTGCTTCGCTCAACTATGGGCATAACCACCCTATTATGAAAGAGGCGTTGCTTGAGTACATAGAAAAAGATGGCATTACACAAGGATTGGATCTGCATACAGAAGCTAAATCAGAGTTTTTAAAGGCTTTTGAAACAATTATTTTAAAGCCTAGAAAGTTAGATTATCGTGTGATGTTTACAGGTCCGACAGGCACGAATGCAGTTGAGGCGGCGATTAAATTAGCGCGCAAAGTGACAAAGAGAGAGTTAATTGTTTCGTTCACCAATGGCTATCATGGAATGACATTAGGTGCATTAGCTTGTACAGGCAATGCAGGAAAACGTAATGGTGCGGGTGTACCGCTTAACTATGTAGTACATGAGCCATTTGATGGTTATTTTGGGGACGGTATTGATACTGCAGATATGCTAGATCAACGCCTGTCAGATCCATCAAGTGGTCTAGACAAGCCAGCAGCAATTTTATTGGAAACGGTGCAAGGCGAAGGTGGTTTAAACGCCGCCTCCAGTGATTGGCTAGGTAAGGTATCAGAAATAGCGAAAAAGCATGGGGCATTATTGATTGTGGATGATATACAAGCTGGTTGTGGGCGTACGGGTGGTTTCTTCAGTTTTGAAGAGATGGGCTTTACACCAGATATTGTCACCATGTCAAAATCATTGTCAGGGATGGGTTTGCCATTTGCTATTACATTGTTCAGACCCAATTTAGATATTTGGTCACCTGGTGAACACAATGGCACTTTCCGAGGTAACAATCATGCTTTTGTGACAGCTACAACTGTTCTAAAACACTTTTGGACTGATAGTCAGTTTCAAACAGAAGTGTTTGCACGTGGAGAGTCTCTACGCAAACGTTTGGAGCAAATCGCGCATAAACATGGACTTTCAACAAAAGGGAAGGGCATGATGCGTGGTATTGATGTTGGTTCTGGCGGCATGGCTTCTAAAGTCACTTCTAATGCTTTTGATAAAGGGCTCATTATTGAAACAAGTGGTGCTTTTGATGAAGTGGTTAAAGTGCTAGCGCCATTGACGATATCAGAAGCTGAGTTAACAAAAGGACTGGATATTCTGGAGAAATGTATTCGCGATGCATTTTCAGAAGAAGTTGATGCCGCAGCTTAGGAGTTATTAAATGATAGTGCGAAACTTACAAACAATAAGAGCTTCAGAGCATAACGTGAAGTCAACAGGTTGGGAGAGTGCGCGCATGTTGTTGAAGCAAGACGGCATGGGCTTTTCCTTTCATATTACAACCCTATACGCTGGTGCTGAGATCAAAATGCAATACCTTAATCATCTTGAGTCAGTTTATATTATGCAGGGCAAGGGAACGATAGAAAATTTGGCAAATGGTGAAATACATGACTTGTATCCTGGGGTGATGTATGCACTAGACGCGCACGATCATCATATACTCAGAATTAAAGAAGAGATCGTTTGTGCCTGTGTCTTTAATCCACCGGTATCTGGTAGGGAAGTACATGATGAAAATGGTTCTTACCCAGCAGACATTGATTAAAGCTATAGAAAATATTGTTCTAATATGCACGATTTTTACCCGACAAGACAGTCAACACAGGCAACCCTGATGAAAAGAATAGATCCTGTGGTGTATGGTGAATGGGATCATTCAGCACCGTTAACGCAGGCACAAACGCGACAGTTTGATCAAGATGGATATTTGCTGTTGGATAATATATTCACAGCAGAAGAAATTGCTTATCTACAATCAGAAGCGAAGCATGCGTTGCAGAATACGGAAGAGCTCCGTCAAGAAACAGTCATCACAGAACTGACAAGTAGGGATGTAAGATCTATATTTGATATTCATCGGCAGTCCCCCGTTATGGAGCGTCTATCGTCAGACAGCAGGCTCGTTGACATTGCCTCTTTTTTACTAAATGACCAAGTTTATATTCATCAGTCCAGACTAAATTATAAACCTAGCTTTGTAGGAAAGGAGTTCTATTGGCACTCAGACTTTGAAACCTGGCATGCTGAGGATGGGATGCCACGTATGCGTGCTTTATCGATGTCTGTATTGTTAACAGATAATACAGCACACAACGGATCACTCATGTTAGTGCCTAGATCACATCGACAGTTCCTTAGTTGTATTGGTGAAACGCCAGACAATCACTATAAAACCTCACTTAAAAAGCAAGAATATGGCGTCCCTGATCAAGATAACCTGGAAAAAATGGTCAATGCGTCAGGCATTGTTAGCCCTACAGCTAAACCAGGGTCAATTTTAGTTTTTGACTGCAACACCATGCATGGGTCTAACAGCAATATCACGCCGATGTCTCGATCAAATGCCTTTTTTGTTTACAATGCATTCACAAATAAACTTGAAGCGCCGTATGGTAAAAAAGCGCCTAGGCCAGATTTTATTGCTAGTCGGACACCCCAAGTGATAACACCAGTATTAGGTCACCTTACGTACAGTTCAAGTTTGATAGTGGCCTAAGCTTACGGCTAAGGATGAATCAACGATGAACTTGATTACAGTGGTTAGCTTTATCATTTTTCTTGTTATATTCTTTACTATTGGCTTGGCATCAGTCGTAAAAAGCAAGGGGACAAGCCAAGATTATTATTTAGCTAATCAATCTGTAAGCCCACTTTTCAGTGGGCTTTCTGCTGTTGCAACCAATAATAGTGGTTATATGTTTATTGGTGTTATTGGATATACCTATGCTGTTGGATTAGCATCGGTATGGTTGATGATTGGTTGGATACTGGGCGATTTTTTAGCATCGCTGTTTATTCATAAAAAATTACATATTGCTACCTCTGAATCTGGCGAGGCATCATATTCTGGTGTTCTAGCAACTTGGTTTGGTGATGAGATGATCTATTGGCGTCGAATCGCTGCTGTTTTAACGCTGATCTTTCTGGGCGCATATGCAGCTGCGCAGATAGCAGCAGGGAGTAAGGCGTTAGAAGGTGTATTAAATTGGAACAGAACGGCAGGAGCGTGGGTAGTGGCTGTGATGGTGCTCTCTTACAGTGTTGCAGGTGGCATTCGTGCTTCTATATGGACGGATGTTGCGCAAAGCTTTGTGATGCTGGCGGCAATGATTGTCTTAGTGATTTCAGGGATTATGGCTTATGGTGGTGTTGCTAGCGTTATTCAAGCATGGCAATCCATACCAGGTTATTTTGATTTAGCACCACAAGGTGTAGTGCTACCAGGATTGTTGGGAGTGCTGCTGTTTTTTCTCGGTTGGTTGGTGGCTGGATTAAGTGTGATTGGACAACCACATATCATGGTGCGCTTTATGGCGCTCAATCACAGTGCTAGTTTTAAGGCAACCAGGTTCTATTATTATGGTTTTTTTCTTGTGTTTTATGCACTCGCTACCATAGCTGGCATGCTTGCACGGCTGCATCTGCCAGAATTAAATGATTTAGATCCAGAGTTAGCCTTACCAACAATGGCGGTTAAGTTGTTGCCACCAGCGCTGGTTGGTGTTGTGCTTGCGGGTATTTTTGCAGCAACCATGTCAACAGCTGACTCTTTAGTATTAAGCTGTTCCTCGGCGATAACTCATGATTTACTACCTAATGGCGCCAAAAGTAAAACAGTCATAAAGACAACCACGGCTGTAGTGACCGGACTTGCCTTGATGATTGCACTCTATGCGAGTGCAAACGTGTTTGATTTAGTGATTATGTCTTGGTCAATCATGGCGGTAGCATTTGGGCCATTATTGATATTATTTGCAATGCAGCGCAGTGTGTCAGAGAAAATAGCAATAGCCATGATTATCCTTGGCGTACTCATTGCACTATCATGGCGACAAGCTAATTTACATCATCTGGTATATGAAGGCTTGCCCGCGATGCTTGCCGCGCTTGTATTTGGATATCTGTTTTCCAAAAAAATAAAGCGCTAATACAGCGCTTTATTTATTAACTATTCAATACCTTGACTGGCAAGATAATCTTCATAATTTCCAGTAAAGTCAATAATCTGACCGTCTTTAATTTCTAAGATACGGGTTGCTATTGAGCTGACAAACTCCCTATCATGACTCACAAAAAACAGAGTGCCACTGTATTTATCCAATGCGGTGTTCAGCGCTTCGATTGACTCCATATCCATATGGTTGGTCAGTTCATCCATGAGTAGTACGTTTGTACGGCCAAGCATGAGTTTCCCGTAAAGCATACGACCTTTTTC
>CAXIBZ010000132.1:0-5207 GCA_964022105.1 uncultured Methylophilaceae bacterium | reverse complement strand
GTTATCCGGCGAGGTCGCAAAGGTGTTCTTAATCATCTTAAACAGCGAATGACTCTGGGCCTCGCCATCAATAACCCAGTCCGCATTGAAAATTTTGTGGCGGCAGTGCTCCGAGTTCGCCTGGGCAAACATCATCAGCTCAACATCAGTTGGATTGCGACCCATTTTGATGTAATTTTCGACCAAGTAATCGACTTCATCAGGCGAGAGTGCTAAGCCAAGCTCATTATTGGCTGTCTCTAAAGCAACTTTTCCACCTTGCAGTAAATCGACTGTGCTTAAAGGTTTTGGATCTGCATGATGATAGAGCTTCTCTGCATCTTGCAAGGAGGCCACGACAGTTTCTGTCATTCTGTCATGGATGGCAGATTTGAAAGCTGTTTTTTCTAATGCTGTTAATGGTTGGCCGTCCTTGCTAGTTACATAATAAGCAATACCGCGCTCCAGCCTGAGTAGTGACTTGATACCACAATTTTTAGCGATATCTGTTGCGCGTGACGCCCACGGTGAGATGGTGCCGATACGTGGAATCACCAAAAATAAAGTCCCTTCTGGCGACTCAGCTTGACCAGCTGGCCCATATGTTAAAATTTGCGCCAGCGTATCTTGTTCTACTTGATTCAACTCGGCTTGGCAAAAAGAAAAATGTACAAACTCTGCATAGACATGCTCGATACTGGGTGCCAAGGATTTGAGCGAAGCGTAAAGCTTGTCTAGGCGAAATTGAGAGAGTGCAGGGCTGCCACGAAGGCTTAAAAAATACGCTTGATTTGACATGAAAGGCGTTGAGAATATAGTTAAATTTCAATCCTATATTTTAACAGAAAGCCGCTATCAGCTCATTAAAAATTATCCATCTCACTTTAGCGTAGGTTGCTGTCAATATTGGCCTGTCTATTTAATTAATAATCGGATCCCATTAGCAATCATTTCGATGGCATAAGTCCCAGTGAAAACAGCAACAACCCGGCCAATGATTTCTACATAACGATTCAATAGGCGCTCGTTATTTTTTTTCAAAGGATCGTGGATGAATTTAAATAGTATCAACGAAACTAAGGAGCCAATCACTGCTAGGGCAATTGCTAAAATAGCAGTGTTTCTGGGTAATGAAGAACCGATTAAGACACTGGCACTTAGGGTGCCTGGGGCAATCATAAATGGCATTGCAATCGCGCCTGCAATATGTTCAGGATCGCCTCGCGTTTCTAATAAGGAAATTTGACCTGAAAAAACGGCCTTGACACCTATCATCAGAAAAATAATGCCACCGAAAATCAAAAAAGATGCAAAACGGACTTTAAAAACGTTCTCAAAAATACTTTCGCCTGAAATGGCAAAAATAGAAAAAGCGACAAAACTAATGATATGTGCTCGAATCACAACCTTCGTAAAATCTCTTTGCGGTAGCTCTCTTATTAAGTTAATAAGATAAACACTCATTAAAAATGGATTTAATAGAATAAATAAAATGGAGGATGCTTTAAATATTTCCATTGGCCTTGAAGATGATCCGATGTGTTGAATGGTTTTATATCATAACAAATCTGCAGCGCATCGTAATCCCATGGACTAAAGCAAGTGTTTGTTGGCCAGGCAGGGTGGGTTGAATACGTCGCAGTATTTACGCTTAAATAAACTCAAAAGCCTAGTGCTCTGGCGCTTTGATAAAATATAAAGCTGACGACCCAAGCTAGTAGTAGTGACCATATAATAGAGAGCCACATAAAGCCACTACTTTTAGACTCGGTTTTGAGGGTCGCGATGGTTGACAAGCATGGTGTATAAATCAGACTAAATAACATAAAACTCATTCCTTGCACCCAATCCAAGTTTTGTGCCATCTGCGCCATTAACGCATCACCTTGTAAGCCGTATATCACAGCCAGTGAGCCGACAACAATCTCTTTTGCTACAAAACCAAAAATGAGCGCAATTGCCAGCTGTGTATCGATGCCGATAGGGTTTAGTATAGGGGCGAACAATGTGCCAATTTGACCAGCGTAGGTTTGCGCACTGGCAGCAGGAACGTTGCTAGGAAAGTTTGTCAGCAACCAAACCATCACCACACCGAGCACAATAAATTTTGAAGCACGTACCAGAAAGTGCTTAACTTCTTGCCAGCCTCTTAGCCATATTTGACGTGCAGTAGGAAATCGATAAGGAGGTAGCTCTAAAATGAATGGTTCACTGTTCTTGAAGCGCCCTTTAAAAATGATGGCAGTCAAAAAGATGGTAAACAAACTCATCATGTATAGGGAGAACATGACCCATGCCGCTTGGCTGGGTTTAAACAAAATGGCAATCATAAAGATAAATATCTGTAGGCGCGCCGAGCACAATGACAATGGTATCGTCAACATGGTTAATAAGCGCATGCCGCGTGAGCGCATGACGCGAGTACCCATCAAAGCTGGGACGTTGCAACCAAAGCCCATCAGGACCATGACAAAGCCACGGCCATCAAGTCCTAGCTTGGCCATGAATGCATCCATTAGAAATGCCGCGCGTGACAAGTAGCCACTGTCTTCTACCATGCTCATTACCAGGAAAAAGAGTACGATAATGGGTACAAAAGCAGCGACAGTGCTGACGCCATTATAAATGCCATCCAACAATAGCCCATTCAACCAAACAGGTGTTGCAGCAAGCAAAGGTTCCAGTATGCTTGATCTTGTCAGATCAAATAGCCAAGCCATTGCATCTTGCAGAGGTGCACCAACGGTAAAGATAAACTGAAACAACAAAAATACTGCCACAATAAATATCGGTAAACCCAGCCATGGGTGCAGCAAAACCTTGTCAATATTATCTGTTGTTTCATTATTCAGAGTTGCAGGTATTTGGACAGTTTCTTGCACAATCGACTGCATTTCAGCTTCAATTTGCGTATCAACTTCTAAGCGGCTTGCAACTTCTTGCGCACTCAGTTTTTTTGTGTTTGTTTCAATCGTCTCCGCTATTGTATGCAGCATTTGCGCCCAGCCCTCAGCGTATTTAGCACTGATTTGTACAACAGGCATTTGAATTCTTTCAGCCATTTTTTTAACATCTATGGTGACGCCTGCGCGCTTAGATTCATCTTGCATATTGAGTAATAAAATAGCTGGTATACCTAGACTACGAATTTGCAATGCTAATGAGAGTTGACGCTCAATTTGCGTGGAGTTAACGACTATGCAAGCCAAGTCAATTTCATTGCTACTTAAGAAGTGACGAACAACCTGTTCATCATCGGAAAAGCCGTGTAAGTCATATAAACCAGGTAAGTCGACAAGCTCGGCAATATGGCCGCCCGTTAAAATTTTTGCACTCATCAGGTCAACAGTAATGCCTGGCCAGTTACCTACTCTAGCTGAGGCGCCAGAAAGTCGATTAAATAACGTAGACTTGCCTGTGTTTGGCATGCCCAATAAGGCAATTCTTTTCATTTATGAATGCAATCTATACTTGATAGTAGGGGTTAGCTTGAAATTTGAATCAGTTTGGCTTCAGACTCTCTCAGTATGATATCAGTACTACCAATTCTGACGTGCAGTGGTCCATTAAAACTGGCTTTTCGCATCACTTTAATTTGCTTGCCTGCTCTAAAACCAAGTGCAACCAAACGTTGTAGTAACGACGGCTCAGTATGTATCGCATTAAAGCCACTGATTGTTGCTAGGTCGCCAGATTTTAGATTGTTAAGCAGTCTCATAAGAAGTATGATTGTTGAGAATAAGAATAGTTCTTATTATTACATGATTTTTTCAAAATTGTCTATCTATCGTGCATTAAAAAGGCTTGCAATTTGCAAGCCTTTTTGTGTGATAAAACAGATTATTTTTTGTCAGTTACACCTGGTACAACAATTTTAGCTTTGTCTTTCAAGCTTAGCATTAATTCTTCGAGTTTGCGTTGTTGTAATGTACGTTTTAGGCCTTCTTTCGCTTTATCGTAAGGTGGCACTTGTGTAGCGCGCGTGTCGTTTAGCTTAATAATATGCCAACCGAATTTCGTTTGGACAGGCGCATCTGTTAGGCCACCTTTTTTAAGTCCTGTAACTGCATTGCTAAATGACTCAACCATACCAGCAGGAGAGAACCAGCCTAAATCACCACCTTTTGTTTTTGAGCCAGGGTCTAGTGATTTCTCTTTTGCTAATTTATCAAAATCAGCCCCTTTTTTAATTTGGCTCAGTAAGTCTTTTGCCTCATCTTCAGTTTTTACTAAAATATGCTGTGCTTTGTACTCTGTTTCACCAAGCTCTTTTTTATACTGGTCATAGGCTGCTTTTGTATCTGCATCAGAGACTGGGTTCTTGTCCATATAGTCCGCTAAAAATGCATTAACAATCAGTTTGCGTTTGCCGATTTCAGCAGCCGTCAAAATATCTGCCTTCTTATCAAACCCTTTCTTTTCAGCTTCTTGATAGGCTAATTCAGAGCCAATGAGTTCGTTGATGACTGCATTTTTTAAGCCTTCACCTTTTTGACCTCTTTGTTCAGCGTCCTTCATGATGAAGTCTACCCAAGATTGTTTAATTGGCTTTCCGTTTACCGTAGCAGCCGCATCTGCCGCAGTGGCTAATGGCGACAATGTTATTGCAGAAATTGCAGCTAAGGTGATTAATACTTTGTTCATTTTCATGAGCTTCCTTTGTTAATAAAAAATTCCCCTGAATTTTTTAGGTATTCATTTTGATATAGGGTCATTTGGCGCAATTGCAATAATGCTGATTGCATGAATTCGTTGTGGAATTAAATCACCAAGTGCCTGATAAATCAAACGATGTCGCATTATCTGCGATTTTTCTGAAAAATGCGAGCTTGTTATCTTAATGTTAAAGTGACCGCCACCCATATTACCCTTATGGCCTGCATGTGCCGCACTATCATCCTCAATTTCTAAAGCAACTGGTTCTAATGAGGCAAGTCTGTCTTTAATGATATCAATCATGTGCATACCGCCTTAGGGTAATGTTTTGCGAAAAGGTTTTACGATGACATGCTGATAAACGCCAGCAGATACGTATGGATCTGTATCTGCCCACTGCTTTGCCGTATCAATGTCATGAAATTTCGCAACGATTAGACTACCAGAAAATCCTGCCTGACCAGGGTCTTGAGAATCGATAGCTGGAAATGGGCCTGCAAGCAATAGACGTCCCTCATTTTGCAGTGTGGTTAGTCTGGCTAGATGATTAGGCCGTGCTTCCAGTCTTTTTT
>CAXIBZ010000131.1:0-5212 GCA_964022105.1 uncultured Methylophilaceae bacterium | reverse complement strand
CAATACTCTTTGAAACAAACTTGCCTTTTCAGGCCCCTTTGCACCGCTAATTGCCACTTACCTAATTGGCTTGCCAATACTCAGCTTCTTTCGTCTTGGACTCATATTGTGGCAATCAGAACGGGTCATCGCGACAGGGCAGTTAATACAAGTATTCTTGCAAGGATTGCGTGTAGATTTAATTTTATTGGGGCTGATGATTCTGATTCCATTATTGCTCTCTCCACTGTTCACATTATGCAAAGCATGGCGGCAATGGCGCTATTTCACACTGGTTTGGCTCATTATCAGCATCACGCTGATTGTGTTTTTAGAAATGGCAAGTTTTGGCTTTATTGCAGAGTACGATGTTCGGCCTAATCGCCTATTTATTGAATATCTAAAATACCCAAAAGAAGTGATGCCGATGCTATGGAATGGTTTCAGAATCCACGTATTTCTGGGCTTGGGTGCGCTTATGATCACACTTTACGTAATGGTCAAACTCGCTTTCCCTTGGCTAAAACAAGAGAATCAATTACCTAAATTACGCTACTGGATTGCCTTGCCTCTACTCATTTTAATAGTGGCATTCAGCATTCGCTCCACCACTGGTCACCGTCCTGCAAACCCAGCTATGTTCGCTATTACGAATGACAATATGGTGAACTCACTCATTCTTAACTCACCCTATTCAGTGTTATATGCAATCTACAATTTAAAACACGAAGGGCAGTCGAGTGAAGCATATGGAAAAATGGAACCGGCGGAAATCATGCAGGAGGTTGAATCTGCTCGTCCCACAATACAAGACAACAGAACATTACTCAACAACCCTGAGTTTCCTACACTTGCATTACAACAACCTAGCAGAAAACGAGAAAAACCACTCAATATCGTTATCATTTTAGAAGAAAGCTTAGGAGCCACTTTTGTTGAGTCATTGGGCGGTGTTCCAGTCACCCCAGAACTTGAAAAACTTAAGCAAGACGGTTGGTGGTTTGAAAATCTATACGCCACTGGCACACGTTCTGTTCGTGGGATTGAGGGCGTTGTTGCTGGCTTCTTACCGACACAGGCACAGAGCGTGGTTAAACTCTCACTTTCACAGAAGAACTTTACAACGCTAGCAAGCATATTAGAAAAAAAAGGCTATACCACTGAGTTTATTTATGGTGGCGAATCACACTTCGATAATATGCGTAGTTTCTTTATGGGCAATGGCTTTCAACAAGTTATCGAACAAAAAGATTACGTTAATCCAGTTTTTGTAGGTAGTTGGGGTGCGTCAGATGAAGATGTATTTAATCGTATGCATGAACAAATCACTAAGCATTACGCCTCTGGAAAACCGTTTTTCACTTTGGCTTTCTCTTCATCAAATCACTCGCCGTTTGAATTTCCTGATGGACGTATTGAATTGTATGATGCAGAAAAAGCCACTGAGAATAATGCAGTTAAATATGCGGATTACGCTATTGGAGAATTTTTCAAAAAGGCCAAAGCGAGCGATTACTATAAAGATACGCTATTCTTAGTCGTTGCTGATCATGATATTCGTGTTCGTGGTGAAGACTTGGTACCTGTTAAAAACTTCCATATTCCAGGCGTTATATTGGGTGCAGACCTCACAGCTAAAAGCATCAAGACTGTCGCCAGTCAAATCGATTTACCGACTACGCTGTTATCACTGGCAGGAATAGAAGCAAAAACACCGATGATTGGTCGTGATTTGAGCAGTGAGCCAGATGACTTAGCTGGACGCGCCATGATGCAATATAAAGATAATTATGCCTGGATGGAAGGGCAAGAACTTGTCGTCTTGCGTCCAGAAAAAGACCCAACCTTCGGTCACTATGACACGCAAACTAAAAAAGTTATCGTTAAAGATAAACCTGAGAATGGCGACACGCTTGTGAAACGAGCAATTGCGCATGCTTTATTACCAGATTGGCTGTATTCAGAACAACGCTACCAAACAGGTAAGTAGCTGTCTGGTTCGTTTTGAATATGCCTGGCGTTTGAACACTACAGCTAAATGCCAGCAATTTTTGCATTGATAATGAGAAGGCATTGACTGATTCATGCAAAAATTGCAGCAGTATAATAAGTAAACAATATAAAATATTGATTTATAAGGAATATATTGCTTGGCATAGGCTTTGCATAAGGTATAGCAGGATAACTTTATGTTAGGAATATGTAACCATGTTAAATGCCATCACGCAGCAAGAACTTTATCACGCAGAAACTGCCTATCACCTGAGGCAATTTGCTAAAACGAGACGTTATCGCGTGAATGAAATTACCGCACACACTGTCACCAAAGACGCACCTTGCAGAAAAGAGGTTGAAGCCTTCATTGCTGCGGTATTTAGCGTGACTTATGGCGCTACCATTACGGAGTTTATGCCGACACTCGTGGCTTTAAGAGATGACAGCGGTATTTTGATGGCCGCTTTTGGTATGCGCAAAGCCGCAGAAGAAAGACTCTTTTTAGAGCAATACATTGATATACCAATCGAACAACTACTAACCGAAAAGTTAGGCAAGCCAATTTCTCGAGAGGAAATCACCTGTATTGGCAATCTGGCTGTGTCAAACCCACGTAATGCAGGTGTACTTATTGCGCATGTAATTCAGCACAGCTTGGATATAGGCATTCAATGGTGTGTTGCTACAGCCCATCACAGCTTGCAAAATGGTCTGATTAAAGGCGGCCGCGACGTTTATCCACTACATCAAGCCGACAAGAGGCGTTTATCTCCAGAACAACAAGCTATTTGGGGGAGCTATTATGATCATATGCCGCAAGTAGTTGCAATAAGAGGGGTAGCAGAGTACTAAACTACATAGTCAGTGCTTAATAAATGAGTCTTATAAACGCAATACAGCAACATGCAATCAATGCACCTAAAACCATTGCAATCAGCAATGGTTTTAAAGAGACACTTAGTTATCATGACTTGCATCACGAAGTGATGCAAATGCAAACAGCGCTTAAGGAAGATGGCAATACGTCATGCCTAGCCTTGGCATTGGATAACCATCCCGCATGGGCTGTCATTGATCTTGCTGCCGCTGGCAACCAATTACCCATCGTACCAATACCAAACTTCTTTTCGGATCAGCAAATCAAACATGCCATTAGCGATGCAGGCGCAAATGCATTAATTACGGATAACCCTGAGCGTTTCGCAGATTTATTAAGTTATCTAATTACACACAAGTCGACGATTACCGTCGCTGGTAAGCGACTCATGCGTATACAGTTACGCACGCCAGAACCTCATTTGCCATTAGACACAGCAAAAATAACTTATACATCGGGCACAACAGGGCAACCTAAAGGTGTTTGTCTCAGCAATCAAGCTATGCTGTGCGTTGCTTCATCGATTCAAAAAATGGTTAAACTGACTACAGAGGACCAGCATTTATGTGTACTGCCTTTAGCGACACTATTAGAAAATGTAGCAGGGCTATATGCCACGCTACTCGCCGGAGGCACTGCACATATTATGTCTAGCGATATGGTTGGTCTTAATGGTAGCTCACTGAATATTCATCGCTTGCAACAGGCATTAAACGACTCCAAGGCAAGCACCGCTATTCTAATCCCAGAATTATTATCTGCTCTGGTCAATACACTTGAGCTTAGTCCTACTCCATTTCCTCACCTTCGCTTTTTAGCAGTAGGCGGTGCATCTGTTGCTCCTGACTTGCTTAAACGAGCAAATAAAATCGGCTTACCTGTTTTTGAGGGTTATGGATTATCCGAGAGCGCTTCAGTAGTTGCTTTAAACACACCTCATGCAAATAAAATTGGCAGTGTTGGTCAATTACTACCACATCTTCAGATTCGAATTTCTGATGAAAAGGAAATACTGGTCAAAGGTGCAAGCTACTTAGGCTACACACAAGAGCAGCAAAATAATCAGGAATGGCTCCATACTGGTGATATTGGCTATCTGGACGAAGAGGGCTATCTGATTATTAATGGCCGTAAAAAGAATATTTTTATTACTTCATTTGGACGCAATGTATCGCCAGAATGGGTAGAGAGAGACTTAACGAATACCCCAGAAATTGCACAAGCATGCTTATTTGGAGAAGCGAAACCTTGGAATACTGCGCTCATTGTTCCATCAAAGGGCGCAACATCCGAAAAAATCACAATGGCAATCAATCAGATTAATCAACAATTACCTGATTATGCAAAAGTGGGCAAATGGCTGTTAGCAGATGAGCAATTTAGTACCGACAATCAACAATTAACGCCAAACGGGCGCCTCAAACGCGATGTGATTTGGCAACAGTATCAACATGCGATAAATACGCTTTACGCAAGCACTTAATTTCGCTTATTTAACAAAAAGGATTCAACATGTCGTTTTACCAACAGTTACTAGAAGCAACAAAAACAGAGCGCGATTCATTAATGCGTTTACCACTCATTACACAAGGCGCAACTGGCAATATTTCATTAGAAACCTATATTGCTTTTTTAACGCAAGCCTATCATCATGTAAAGCATACAACCCCACTATTAATGACTTGTGGTGGGCGTTTAGCTGCTGAATATGAATGGTTAAGAACAGCCATTGGTGAATATATTGAAGAAGAAATGGGGCATCAAGAGTGGGTGCTTAATGATATTCAAGCTTGCGGCGCCGATAAAGAAGCGGTCCGCAATAGTAAAACGCCAGAAACTGGAGCCAGTCAAGCAACAGAGTTCATGGTCGCCTATGCTTATGACATGATTAACCGCATTAATCCTGTCGGTTTTTTTGGTATGGTTCTAGTCCTTGAAGGCACAAGCACAGCAGTTGCCACGCAAGCTGGTGAGCAAATTATGGACAAGCTTAACTTGCCAAAAACCGCTTTTACTTATTTAATGTCCCATGGGTCACTTGATATTAGCCATGTCGCATTTTATGAGAGCTTAATGAACCAAATCAGCAATCCGGACGATCAAGCTATCGTTATTCATGCAGCCAAAAACTTTTACAAGCTATATGGTGATATATTTAAGGATATTGAAGCACGAACAATGTCATAAGCCTCTGGATACAAAAGATGAACTTAGCTGGTAAACGTATTTTACTCACGGGCGCTACAGGCGGTCTTGGCAATGCAATTGCCAAGCAACTTGCCGCAAAGGGTGCTATTTTAGCGATTCTAGGCCGTGATTCAGAAAAACTGAAGGTCTTAAAAAACGACATCCAGGCAAGCG
>CAXIBZ010000130.1:0-5302 GCA_964022105.1 uncultured Methylophilaceae bacterium | reverse complement strand
AGCTCAATCACAGCAGCTTGCGCACGATTAAAACCATTAAAGTCCTTATGATGCTGTTTCTTTACTTGCGTCATGACTAGCTGCGGCCGCACTTCATCCTCTCGAACGTCACTCAAGCTTAGCTCTATATGCATTAAGCAATCTTGCAGCCTAAATCCCTTTATACTGTCAGTTGATTTTAGTTGCCAAGGCTGCCTATTAGTCAATGCGCCAGCAAATACCCTGACATCGTCTGTGACATTCATTGTTGCGACTTTTGTTGTGATAATGTTATTCAGTGTTTTTGATGGCTTGAATGGTGAAATAATAATCTGTTCGCCTTCATATTTAATGCCAAAAGGCGTCACATGTGGGACATTTTTATTATCCGAGCTGATAATAACGGTTTCAAATATCATTGTTTTTTTAACTTTTTCTCTGCTAAAGAAGCCTGTCGGTGTGTCTTTTTACTCTGCTTTTCAGAGATTTTATTTATACCCCAAGACAGCTCCTCATCTTGTACATATCGCTTGCCGATCTGCCAAGCAATTTGGGCACGACCCAGTTCAACGCCAAGATAAAATGCATGCGAAGCATCTTGTTCAACACCCAATTTTGGATAAAAAGAAAACGGATCAACATCCAATTGATGCCCATTACGATTAAACACATGAACGCCTTCTTGACTGACCATGATTCGAAAGCTTGGATCTTTAATCTGACCTGCCAACTCCCTAATCTCGCTCTCGGTATATGGAAAAGGTTTTCTGTCATGTAGTCCAAGTAAGCGATTTCCATATCCTCGCGGCAATCGATTATCTTGTTTTGCTCGATACATAACCCTACGCGCGCTATCAGCCTCTGCAACTGCATTAACCGCATGTGGGCTAACTGAAGTGGCTAACACTGCATTAATGTTCATCTCACTGATTAAACCAAACAATATTGCATTAATACCAGTTGTGTCGGCGTCAGTTAATTCTGTTAAATTACCAACCCCCATCATGATTTGTATCTCTGGATATTTTTTGCGCAATTTATGGTATCTGACGATAGACTCTGTTAATCCAAAGTGTATCGGGTCCAAAATAGCATCGGCCAAAAATGGTTTACCCTGTTTTAAACAATGCTCAATGCTTCTATACAAAGATGACATATTGCCAGGCTTGGTTGGTATTAAAACAGGCGTAGCGGCTACCTCATCCGCTATCCATAAGTTCTTTTCTGTCAGACTTAGCAAATAGTCAGCACCGGCTTTGCCAGCTAATAGCAACTCCTCTGACTGAATTGAATCCACACTGACTTCAAACCCGTTTGCTTTAAGCATCTTGATAGCTTCAGCTAAATGCAAAAATGGTTTGTTGGGTAAACAGCCCAAATCAATCACATTTGCACCCTGCAATTTAAACCGCCTGGCTTTATCCAATATAGCGTCTAAACTTAAATCTGGCGCATCGACAATCTCAGCAAATATTTTGACGCTATGCTGACTTAAATCAGGTTCGACCCCTTGCTGGCCAAAATACTGTGGCAAATCTTTTAAATCCTCTGGTCCACGCTCAACTGGGATGCCGTATTGTCTGTGAAGCATGCTTAAATCACCCTGACACAAGCCTGGTAGTATCATTTTTTTGGCATCACCAATATTTTTTAAACGCTTGGCAATAAGATTAGGTGTCATTAAAGCTGCCACCGAGACACCAATTTGCTCTACTCGGTATTTAAATAATGGTGTTTTTGCATTCGATTGAATATTTTGCAATACCTTGTGCAAGCTTTTTTCAGCTAGTTTACCTGTTACAAAAACAATATTTTCTGCATTCATGGTTAGGATTAACGATGCATATTCAATTTACTTTGAACTGCAGTCTGAAGTTCCTCTATACTCGCAACAACTTCTGTTGCCTCGAACTGGGAAAGTTTTTGCACATTATCTAAATCGATTGCTCGTGGATACACTTTTACTATATTTTCCTTTGGGGCTTCAGACTCTAATTCTGGTGCAGTATCACAGGCAAAAACGATGCTATTTACACGTGTTTTGCCAGCTTGTGCATATAAATTGGTCACCAAGCTATCCGAGAAGCCATATGCCATTTTTGCAATGGTGTTTGAGGTTGCAGGGGCGATTACTAAGGTGTGATATTTCCCTTCGTAAAAAAACTCAACAGGTACACTGCTTGCTGTTTTATCCTGAAAAATACGATGTCCCATCGAATCCAGTTGCGCTTGAAATCCATATTGCTTGATAATCTCAGCTGCCGCTTTGCTTAAAAAGATATCAGCATCTTTTAGTGTACTTAATATTTGTAAGGATTCACGCAAGTAATGCCCAGAGCCAGTAATTGCCCATGCCAATCGTCTATGCATCTTTGATTTCGCTAGCTTTCTTTTCACTATTGTTTCTGAAGATTACATAAGTTTAGCGCATCTAACTGAGCAACAGAAATTAAATCAATCGAATCTTTATCAATAATTGACCCAAAGGTGTAATTGACATATGCACTTGTTAATATATGATTAGATGATTCAGGAATTCAAGAGAAAAGCATTGAAAAGTCATCACAAAATTGGGCTGGTAGGCACTGGCTTTATCGCAACAGGTTTTGCACACTTAGTCTCCAACTGTAACGACATAAGCATATCAAAGATACTAACGCGTAGGCCAATTGATTCAATCACTGATTTACCGAAAGAAAAGTTAACAAACTCAGTTAGCGATATGATTGATCATTGTGACATTGTTTTTGAGTGCTCAGGTGATGCTGCTTATGCAACAGAGGTGATTTTAGAAGCAGCAAATGCGAATAAAAAAGTTGTTACGGTCAATTCAGAGTTTCATGTTACTACTGGCTCCTATTTTGCACAACGCGGTGATTATGTTACCGAAGCTGATGGTGACCAGCCTGGCTGTTTAGCACGACTTAAACTCGAAATGGAAGGCATGGGCTTTGAGCCACAAGCTTATATCAATTTAAAAGGTTTTTTAAATCCTGATCCAACAGAAGAGGAAATGGATTATTGGTCTAAAAAGCAACAGCTTGCTCTTGACCAGGTTGTGTCATTTACGGATGGAACAAAACTACAAATTGAACAAGCATTTGTCGCCAATGGACTAGGTGCGGGTATTGCACAAGATGGTATGCTAGGTACAACCATTGAGCATTTACATGACCTCGATTATCTTGTCGATGCTGCTGACAAGCTTGGCATGCCAGTAAGCGAGTATGTATTATGCAAGGGCTCCCCGCCTGGTGTCATTATTGTGGCAAAGAATAAGGAAGCTGACTGGCGTCCAGGTTACTTGCCATTTTCTAGGATGTTAACGACAGAAGGTAAAGGTTATGTCATCTTACGCCCCTTCCATTTATGCCATTTAGAACCAATCAATACAATTAGAAAAGTGATTCAAGGTGAGCCAATCCTGTTAAACAACTCTACTAATCCTAGAATCACAGTGAGTGCTGTTGCTAAAAAACCGCTTAAAGCTGGCGACACAATCAAAAAAGGTGCTGGCGGTTTTGATGTGAGAGGCTATGCCGTTCAACTTGCCGAACATCGTGATGCAGTGCCTATTTGCTTACTGAAATCAACCAGAATTGTTAAAGACATCGAACCTGGTGAGATTGTGCGCTTTGAGCACGTCGAACTTGCCGAATCGAAAGCACTAGAAATTTACAAGCAAATTGCAACAAATTAAGAACAGATAACTTAATAGATAAAAAAGCCGCTAGAAGCGGCTTTTTTATCTATCGTAACTCTAGTTTAATCAAAAGGATGTTCAATTACTATGGTCTCATCTCGTTCAGGCCCTGTTGATACGATTGCAATTGGCACACCGCAAACAGCTTCCAAACGCTTCAAATAGTTTTGCGCATTTTTGGGTAGCGCATCCCAAGTTTTCACGCCAAACGTGCTTTCTGTCCAACCTGGCACTGTTTCATAAATTGGCTTGCACCCAGCAACATCATCTGCACCAACAGGAAGTAAATCAATTTTTTTACCATCAAGCTCATAACCAACGCAAATATTGATGCTTTCAATACCATCCATTACATCTAATTTGGTAATACATAAGCCTGTTAATCCGTTAATCATTGCAGAGCGTCGTAAAGCAGATGCATCAAACCAACCACAACGCCGTTTACGTTTTGTCACAGTGCCGAACTCTTGGCCTTTCACTGACATTTGTGTGCCTGGTGCACCATCTGTTTCAATATCCAACTCACTTGGGAATGGGCCCCCACCAACACGCGTGGTATAAGCTTTTGTAATACCCAACACATAATGCAGCATATTGGCACCAACACCTGTGCCAGCAGATGCTTGGCCTGCTATACAGTTGCTAGAGGTAACATAAGGGTAAGTACCATGATCGATATCTAATAATGTTCCTTGTGCGCCCTCAAATAATAACCGGTCACCTCTATGATAAGCACCATATAGTTCAGCTGAAATGTCTGCAATCATGGGTTTTAATGCTTGCGCATGCTGCATACTTTGATCAAGCTGCTCTTTGAAATCAACGGGTTTTGCGTCAAGATAATTAGTTAACACATAGTTATGATAGTCCATCACCTCTGCTAGTTTTTCCGCAAATCGTTCTGGATAAAATAAGTCATAGACACGCAATGCTCGTCGCGCTACTTTATCTTCGTAAGTCGGCCCAATTCCTTTACCAGTCGTTCCTATTTTTTTTTCATCACTACGCTTAGCTTCACGTGCGACATCAACTGCAACATGATAATTGAGGATGAGTGGGCAACCTGGGCTCACCTTTAAACGGCTTTTTACTTCAAGCCCATCTTTTTCTAGCGTCTTAATTTCATTTAATAAATGTCCAGCATCAAGCACAACGCCATTACCGATGTAACAATTGACACCAGCTCTTACAATACCTGATGGGACAAGATTTAACTTATAAACACGCTGTTGATCACCTTGCCCAACCACAAGCGTATGTCCGGCATTATGCCCTCCTTGAAAACGTACTACACCTTGTGCCTGATCAGTTAGCCAGTCAACAATTTTCCCTTTTCCTTCATCGCCCCACTGCGTGCCAACGACAACAACGTTCTTTCCTGAATTTTTTACCATATTTTTTATAATGCTTAATAGTTTAGTTATTCAGCGGCAAAACTTTCCACTCACCGCCCTGATATTTCAATTCTCGATCACAATTCAGCTCTTCAACACTGGTTTGATCATTTGGTAATGCTTGCACGACAATTTGCCCTTCGTTTCGTAGTGAGTCAATTTTTTTGAGCAAATCACCATCTTCACTGACGGGTGCCAATATGCCAAGTGCGCACTCGGCACAATC
>CAXIBZ010000129.1:0-5304 GCA_964022105.1 uncultured Methylophilaceae bacterium | reverse complement strand
ATAGGGTAAAGGTCAATTTTATATTCTTGAGCGTGTTGAATAATATCAATAATGCGATCTGCTTCTAATTGGCGCACATCGGTCAATAGTAAACTGTCATCATCAGTCTCATCATCAATGTTGGGTTTTTCATCTAATAATGCGTGTATGAATACCCCTGCGTTTTCATCATTGTGTTTGGTGGCTACAAAGGGTCGATAACGAATCGCACCGCGACTTATACTGTCTTGTTCAGGAAAAATACGGGTAAATGCCTGGTTTACCCATGCTATAACTGGTGGCGAAGATCGGTTGTTACGCCATAACTTTAATGGTTTCAGTTTGATGCTGCCAATGCCTTGTTGCGCGACACGTAAAAATAAACTTACATTAGCCTTACGAAAGCGATAGATAGACTGCATCGGGTCGCCAACACAAAATAAGGTGCGGCCGTCGTCTTGTTGCCAGCCTCGTGTTAACGCTTGTATTAATTTTATTTGAGACGGGCTGGTATCTTGAAACTCATCCACTAATAAATGCTGGATGCGGTAATCAAATTTGAGGGCTAATTCAGTCGCGTTGCCAGCTGCGTCTTGCAGCGCAAATACTGCGCGCTGTGCGATTTCCACAAAATCAACTTCGCCATGTGCTTGAAAAACCAACCATAATTCGCCAACTGCAATATGCAATAATTGCGCTAATGTGGCAATCATTTGCCACACAGTGCTATCTTGTTGTGGTGAAGGTAGGTAGCGTAAACGTGAAATTGCTGCTTCTGCTCCATTTATTTGTTGTAGAGAAGCAAGTAACTCTGTTAATGCTTCTTTATATGGCTTGGCCTCATTAGTGGCTGGTAATCCCATGTTTTTATCTAAGCGTTTGCGTAGATTGCCGCTCGCAGTGAGTAAAAGCTCTGCAACGGACTGCCACTGTCCCAATGAATCACTTGTTAGCGTTAAATAGGTATTCCAATCAATTAAGCGTACGATGGCATGCGTAGATTCTAGTTGGCTGGCAGCAAATCGGGCAATTGGCATTAACGCATCCTGAATGTCAGATTGCAGTATCGTTGCAGCGGCTTGAATATCACCATCAATCATTGTGGCTAATGCATGCTCCGCATCTTTTGCTGTGTGCTGATTTTGTGTATAGGGTAGCCACTGATCGCGTTTAGATAACATCTCTGCAAGCAATTGCGTCAACTTGTATGTGTCATTATCAAAATATTGCAAGGCAGCTTGCACCGTTGCCCCATAATCTGGATGCTCTAAATGCTCAATCGCACGCATGGCAGCTTCTTCATAGTATTGTCTTGGGTCATCTCTAACTGATGGTTGTGTACCAAAACGACTGAGTAAAGGCATTTGCCTTGCGAGATTAGCGTTGAGTGAGTCTATCGTATAAATACGTAAGCGTGATGGCGTATCCAGCAACTGCCACCCAAGCATTTTCGAGCGTGCTAAGACAGCTTGGCCCAGATTAAATGTGATTTGTTTGTGTGCTTGTTCAGGCAGAACACCATTGGCAGCTAACTGCAAGCTATCCATAATGCGCGATTTCATTTCAGAAGCGGCTTTATTGGTAAACGTAATCGCAATGATTTCTTCAGGTGCTTCTACTGTTTCTAGTAATTTAAGAAAGCGCTGTGTTAACAGCTCTGTTTTGCCCGCACCTGCTGGCGCTTCTACGATAAATGAATCGTGCGCTAACGCCTGTTCTCGACTGAGACTATCTTCTTCTAATAAGCTAATAGACAAGTTAGACTCATGCTGCATTAGACATTGTCTTTCATGTGCTGCCGTTCGAATTGTAGTTGGCGTTCAGGTAGGCGAAGGAGGGAAATGACATCACAGAAAGCGAGCTGGTTTTCATGTTTAAACGTTACCGCCGCATCACCATTTTTCAAACGAATGGCAGTCTCTGTGATACTTAATTTCCAATGTTGAATAATGCTTTGCCAATCAGGGAAGTTTGTTTCGTCAAATACTTTTCTACCACGTGAGTCATCAAACACAGTTGCCCCTTGAACGATTTCATCCGTTGCCGCTATTCCAATAAAAGCATTATCCGCATTGCGTACTCTGGCATAGCAAACGGCTGCAACTTCATGGTTGGTATCTTGTAAAACAAATGCAGCATAAATAGGCAGTTGTGGCTCGGTAATATTGGTCTCAGCCCAGTTTTTATAATCTAATTGATTCCCGGTTTTATAGTCGATGACGACCAAGCGCTCATCATCTAATTGATCAATCCTATCAATCACTAGTTTGATACGGATGCCTTCTATATCAATATCATAAGCCTGTTCGCACGCGACAACATCAAAGTGCTGCGGTCGTTGCATTTCAATTTCTGTCAGCCATGCATAAACAAGCTTGGTCAACCGCAATGCCTCTAAATTTAAAAAAGGAGCTGTGAACGCATGATTGTGTTCTGCATTAAATGCCGCTAATACTGTTTCTGAAATGGTAAAAATCTCTGACTTAAGTGTACTGGGGGTTGCCTCATGCAATATTTGTTGGCTACGACCATCCCAAAATTTTGCCAGTACTGCATGTACCAAGCTACCACGCTCCATGGCATCCAATCCATTTGCTGGTTCATCCAGTTTCCTTGTGTGCAAGCGGTATTGATAAAATGCCCAAGCTGGGCATATTGCTTGCGATTTTAATAAACCAGTACCACCACTCACATGCTCCCCCATACGGACAGCTGGCGCTTGATGGTCGTCTAACCATTGCCAATCATGCGTTGATGCAGATGCTAATGATTCGCCCAACGTCTGACTGAGTTTTGGCTGCGTGGTCGCTTGCGCTATGTCTTGCATGAGAGGGCTTGGCCGCAAAGCACGTTCACCATCTTTTATCGCACTTGAGAAAATGACATTTCGCGCACTTCTGATTAGACGCTGATGCACTGCCATGGCAAAACTGGCTTGCACTTCACTACTGGCATTAGGGGCCTTTGCCTGCCGTTGTATGTCTGCGGGTAGCAGCGCATTATGCCTTGCTATGGGTGGCCATATGTGATCATTCATCCCCATCACCCATAATCCATCTAACGGTTCTGCACAGGCTTCGAGCATGCCCATGATCTGTATCGATGGTAAGGATTTACGCTCCGCTTGGAATATTTGGTTTTTACACAGTTGTGTTAAGCGTTTAAGCGCTTCATTAGCACTGATGTTCTGTGTGAGCGGTGTTAAATTAGCAAGCTCCTGCAGGGCTTTATTAAATGCTTGAACGGCTTGATATTCATGGCTTGAAATACTGCGTTCGCCTTGCCAATGCGTACGTTCTAGAGCAACTTTAAATACATCAGCCCATTTGCTTGGACTAGCTAATCGATTGAATTGTTGTGCTGCTTCTATGAGTGCTTGCGTGTCGGCCAATAGAGATGATAATGCTAAAGCTTGTTCTCCTTGACATGCATGTTCTAAAAATCGTAAAAAGCGATAATTGCTCAAGCTTAACGAACAGTATTGTCGCATACGCGCATCCAGTTGCGCACGTGCATCTTGTTCCTGCAAACTAGATGACCAATAGATACTGTGAATTAACTGTGAAATCTCAGTTTGCAGCATAGTTTGCTGATGCCAAGCAAAGCGAAGTAAGTTAATTGCAGTGCTAATGATTGGTACGCTCAATAGCGGTACACCCAAGGTAAAGTCATAGCAGCGTTGCATTTCTGCTTGCGCTGGTAGATGCATTTCAGGGTGAAATACATCATCCAGCAAAGCAGACAACTTAGGCCGCATCGCTTCTAGTTCAGGCACGACAATCGCTAGTTTTGCGTTAGGGTTGCGTTCTAATTGCGCTTCACTCCAGGCTACGGCTGCGCGACATTCATCATCCTGGTCTGCTAAACTGACACGAGAACATTCCTGCACAGTAGGCAATGTTAATGCGTAATGACTAACAGTGACGCCACGTTTTTCCAGTATTGTAATTAGGCGCTCTGTATGCGGGTGTAAACGATCAAAACCTGCCAATGCAATATGATTAGGTAATTGTCCAGCATCTCTTGCTAAACAGTTTATCTGCCAGACTTCATAGCGTACCGCTTCTAGCACATTATTTGTGTTACAACGCATCTGAAAGTCTTCTCGCCATTGCATAAACTGCTGTGTCTCTTCACTTGCTTGTGCCAAATCGACATTCAAACGCCACTCAGTAACTAAACGGTTTGCCTCCATCGCCGCACTAGCCAAACCCGTTGTATCGAATAATTCAGCTGCAGCATGGTTTTTTAGTGATTGCTGTATGCTTTGCTCCCATAGTAAGCCTTCTTGCATTGCTGATAACACTTGGATTGGGACATTGTCTGCTTCAATCTCTCCGAGCAAGATAGCTGTTTCAATGACATTATTGAGCCAATCAGACAGTGTGTAAATTTCTGCTGCTTGCCATTGTGTTTTGCCGTTGTGTCGCTGGTTCGCTTGAGTTGTCATTTGCAAGCTTCTGGCAAGACGCGTTGTCGCGCAAAGGATTACAGGAGATTCAGCTTGAGATGACATGGCCTTATTTTAAACGAGTGGCAAAGATTGTTCATCTATTTATGTACTGAATAATATAAACCAGCTAATGCACTAAAAGATTAGTGACTGCGCTAGTTTTATTAGATAATGATCTCATATAGTAAGTAAATGTTTTTTGGGAGTAAACTGATGTTGGCAAAGGCGGCAAAAACGATTAAGTGGGTATTGATGTTCTTGATTATCCCGATTGGCCTTTTTGCGCTCTATACTTGGATAGTATTGTCATGGAGTTACTCATCAGGAGAGCGTGCTGGTTATGTGCAGAAATTGTCGCAAAAAGGGTTTATTTGTAAAACGTATGAGGGCGAGTTGATTCTGGTTTCCATGCCAGGTACCCAAGCTGAAAAATTCTATTTCACGGTAAAAGATCCTAAAATCGCACAAAAGATTAACGAAACGGTTGGTAAACGCGTGCGTTTAACTTACGAACAGCATGTTGGTGTACCATCCAGTTGCTTTGGTGAGACATCCTATTATGTTAATAATGTAACGGTTGTAACTGAAAAGTTAATTGATCAAGAGATGTTTCCACAGTAATTCAAGTGATATAGATAAAACTCTTTTAATATAAACAATAATGCAAAAAGTAAACGCGAAGACAGAAGAGAAAAATTACATCACACCAGAAGGTTTTGCCGCGTTACAAACTGAGTTTAATCAGCTTTATAAAGTAGAGCGACCAGAGGTGGTGCGCACCGTTGCATGGGCAGCTAGCAATGGCGACCGCAGTGAAAATGGTGATTACATTTATGGGAAACGTCGGTTACGTCAAATCGATAGTCGTTGCC
>CAXIBZ010000128.1:0-5305 GCA_964022105.1 uncultured Methylophilaceae bacterium | reverse complement strand
TCACTAAATGTGAACAGCTCCATTTCTTTACAGGATGTACACCAGTCTGCGTAGAAGTCGAGCATTACAACTTTGCCCTTTGCTTCATCAATTCTGGCATCTAATTCTGCGGTGTTTTTAACTCGAACAAATGGCAAATTGCTTGCATGCTGTGTTGTGTTTGCCATGCGTAGACCGGACAATGGTTTAAACGGTGATTGTGCACCAGATATTGCACCGATTAGCATTGCAACTCCTAGGATTAGCAGCATAATGCCTATCCCTTTCCAAAACCGCATCCATGGATGTGAGCGACCTGTTGCGCTATCAAGTGGTAAATTATCAAGCGCATGTAAGTAGATAGCGGGGATAATCAGGAGCGCTGACCATAATATCATTTGCAGACTGGAAGGGATGATAGGTGAGATAATATAGATTGCAACAGCCAGCATTAAGATGCCAAAGAAGTTGCGAACAGCCGTCATCCAAACACCTGCTTTCGGTAATACATGACCAGCGGATGCGCCGATAAGCAACAACGGCACCCCCATCCCAATTGAGAGCGCAAACAATGCAACACCACCGAGAACAACATCTCGGGTTTGGCTAATGTATAAGAGTGCGCCAGCAAGTGGTGCTGCGACACATGGGCTTACGATGAGTGCGGAAATAATACCCATGACAAACACACCCAGAAATTGGCCACCCTTGAGTTTATTTGTTGTATTAACCATGCGATTTTCAATTGCTTGCGGTAGTCTGAGTTCGTAAAAACCAAACATTGAGAACGATAAGACCACAAAAATTAAAGCGGTTGCTGTCAACATGCTGGGGCTTTGCAGGGCATTGCTTAGTAACTGACCTGACAAACCAGCAGCTATTCCAGCGATTGTGTAACTCAACGCAATACCTAATACATAAGCGAGTGATAAATTAAAACTGTGTAATCGACTGGTTGCATGGTGGTGCGCTTTTTTATCACCAACAATAATTCCTGACAGAATTGGAATCATTGGCAATACGCAAGGCGTGAGTGATAGTAACAGTCCAAAGCCAAAAAAGCCTGCGGCAATTAACCATAATTGACCACTTTTTAATAAGCTAGTAGCTTCATCTTCATCCGAACTGGCAACGTTAGTAAAGGTATTGTTTAGGTTAACTGATCCAGTTTCAAGCATTGCTACACTGTAAGTTTTGATTTGTGGCGCATAACATAGGCCTTTTTCGCTACAGCCTTGAAATCTGGCTTGCACCTCTATATTTTTAGTGGTGCTAGCTATAAAAATTGAGGCAGCAAAATCGTGGTGATAGACCTCTTGTCTTCCGAAGTTTGGATCTTCTTTCATGTCGCCACTAGGGAGGTCCACAGATTGAATGCTGCCTTGGCTAATATCTTTAATATCAAACTTAATCCGATCTTTATAAAGGTAGTAGCCAGGGGCAACAGTAAAGATGGCCTCCAATGTGCTGCTATCCTTAGAGACAATCTCTAACTTAAAAGCTTCATCTGGGTGAAGAAATTGCTCATCATCGGTGAATGCATTGAAGCCATTACTATTGGCGGCAAAAATAGGTGCAGCAATCCAAAGCTGCAAAAAAAACGATGTAAAAAGAATGACTAAAGTTGAAAATCGGGTTGTCATTGGTATCCTATTGTAAAGTTTTGTCGTTTACCCATTGTAAATACTTGCTTAAACCACCATCTACATTGAGTGTAATGATGTCTGGAAGTTCGTAAGGATGCATTTCTGAAATGAGTGCTTCCAATTCTGTGTAACACCGTTGACATGTTTTAATCTGTATTGGAATTTCTGTTTGAACTTCAAGCTTATTTTCCCATTCATAGACTGATTGACAGGCGCTGCCAATATTTACACAGGCGGCTAGTTTAGACTTAATTATTGCTTTTGCAATGCGCTCAGCACAAATTTGGTCTGGCGCATGGGTTAACACGACTATAATATCGGCTTTAGACATTAATAATATTCGTCCTTGTTATTTAAATAGCTAATGCATTAAGGAGCTTATGCGTTTATTTTTTCCAATTATTGTACTTGGTTTTATCTTTTCAGAAATATATCTGCTCATTGTTCTTGGTGAACGTTATGGTATCTGGTTACTATTATACTTAGTCTTAGTAGGTTATCTTGGCTTACAACTAATTCGCGGTGAAAAGCAAATCATGTCTGCCAAAATGATGCAAAGTATACAAGCTGGAGGTAACCCGCTGAAAACAATTATGGGTAGCGCCCGAAATTTTATTGCAGGCATTTTACTCATGATTCCTGGGGTGCTGACTGATATTATTGCAGCCATATTATTGCTGATTCCAATTAAACAACCAGAAGTTGACCAACATGAGGGAAGTTATCAAACGGATGGTTCTGGATATGAAGGGCGCTACCGAAGATCAGGCCATCATCCTGCAAATGATGATGTGATTGAAGGCGAGTACGAAGAAGTCAAAGAAACTGATGACAATGTCACCCACAATGATAATGGCGGTAATAATAAAAACTGAGGAAAGTGGAAATGGCAAAAGTCACAATTCAAACTAGCGGGCACTCGTTTGAAGTCCGTCCCAGCCAAACAGTTTTAGAAGCAGCCATTGCCGCTGGTGTAAACATACCTTATGGGTGTCGTTTTGGTTCTTGCGGTTCATGCAAAGGCAAGCTGATATCAGGTAGTGTTATGCATGATGACTATCAAGATAGCGCAATGAGTCAGGAAGAGTTAGCGGCAGGTGCTGCGCTTTTTTGTTGTGCAAGGCCGCTTGAAGATTTGGTTATCGACTGCAGAGAGATTTCAGGCCTTGCAGGCATTAAGCCACGAATATTACCTGCCAGAGTAGCAAAAAAAGCCTTGCTGAGTGATGATGTGATGATGCTTCACTTACAGTTGCCTGCTAGCGAGCAAATAGCATATATGGCTGGCCAGTATATAGAGTTCATCTTGAGAAATGGCAAGCGTCGTGCTTTTTCTATTGCAAACGCACCGCATGCAGACTTTGGTTTAGAGTTGCATTTACGCTTGGTCAAAGGCGGTGAGTTTACAGAGTATGTATTCAATGAATTGCAAGAAAAGGCCATTATGCGTATCGAGGCGCCATTTGGCAGCTTTCACTTAAAAGAAGACTCTAATAAACCGATTGTCTTTGCCGCAACTGGGACTGGCTTTGCGCCTATCAAAGCGATTATTGAGCACATGCTCTATACTGATAATCAACGGCCGATGACCCTATATTGGGGTGGTCGCAAACCAGAAGATTTATATATGGATGATTTATGCAAACGTTGGGCACAGCATGTACCAACGTTTACTTATGTCCCAGTGTTGTCTAAGCCAGAGCCAGATTGGGAAGGGCGTACTGGCTATGTGCAGCAAGCCATCACAGAAGATATCCCTGATTTAAGCGGTTATGAAGCTTACGTGTGTGGCTTGCCCAATATGGTAGATGATGCACAGAAGCAATTTGCGGCACATGGATTAGCGCAAGATGCTTTTTTTAGCGATGCGTTCACTTTTGCGCCGCGATAGGGTTCATATCATTGAAAATCTTTTAAATTTAATGCTAATTTCCTTAATGCGCTTTCATCCATTGCTGAAATGTTGCTTTTTGGACTTAGTCCCCACTGGGTAGTGTGTACTAAAAGGTTTCTATCTTTTGATGAAGACATGAATGAAAAGCTAACTAATAAACCGAGTACTTTTCTACTTCTTCTTTCATAAATACTTTCCAAGACATTCTGGTTTTTCTTTATGTAATCGTCCATTATCGCATCAATATTTTTAATTAAACTGTCATCATTTTCACTGACTAATATCTCATTGCCGGTAGTTAAAATTTTTGAAATGTCCAAGGCTACAACACCTCTATGACCACTACCAACTTGTTTGGATATGACACTTTCTAATTGTTTTGTTGCAACGCTAATATTTTTTTCTAATTTACTGTGAGAAGTAATTCGCTTACACTCTATCCAAATTTTTTTGTCTTCTATTTTTATACCTGTATCTGAACTAGCGTCTAAAATACATGAGACTCCACGTTGTGGTCGATGGCATCTGGCTGCGACATAAGCTTCGAATAAGTAGTTTCTTGCTGTAGATGTTTTTGCTTGTTCTGATACAGAGTTTAATGGCCCATTTACAGATATTTGAAGTTTCTTAATAATTTTTGTTAGTTGATTGATAGGTATATCTTTGAAAGCAGAGAAAATTTCAATAAAGTTATGAATTTCTATTACAGAGCTTATAAAGTCAGGAAGAATTTTATCCATTTCTTCGGTTGTTGCGGTTTTGTAGGATGAAGCGCAGTATTCGATTGTATTCTTGTAATGACTTACTCTATTTTTGTCTACATTTATACCCAATGACTCCATCCAAGCTATAGCTTTTGAATGCTGGTCAGCAATATCTTTATATGTAGTGGTTGGAATAATCATGTTGGCTTAACATTTTTGCAGACACTTCATTATCGCCTCATCACCATGCGCATCTGCTATCTTGACTATAAGTCCCGCTTTAATTGCTTCTTCTGCAACTCTTGCGTGGTTGACACAGAGCGTTACATGCTTAAGCCATTCGGCTTTACCGGCCATGGACAGTAAATAGCGCATAGCTTCAGAGCTGGTGATGACTAGCGCCTGTAGTCCACCATCACGAAAAGCTTGTACGAGTACATCACAACTTGTTTGCGGGTTGACGCGTTGGTAACATTCTGCAAAAGTGACTTGTGCGCCACGTTCTGTCAGAGTGTTGGACAATACATCGCGGCCGCCAACCCCCCGTACAAGCATAACCTTTTTCCCTTTCATATCTAGCATTTCAGGTAGGGATAGTAATGACTCACTATCAAAGCGGTTTCCACTCGGAATTAATACGTTTTGAATGCCAAAATCGTTTAAAGTTTGTGCTGTTGTTGGACCAATCGCTGCAAATTTTAGATGGCTTGGTATGCCTTGTGCTGGCAGACGCGGCAAACTGTTTTGAACAGCATTGCTACTAATAAACAGTATCCAGTCGTAGGCGGCAATATTTGAGATAACGGCTTCAAATTGGGAGTAATCATCTAAAGGTGCTATGTCGATGAGTGGGAAAGAGATGACATACCCACCAGCTTTTTGAATCAATTGTGTCAGTTTCGTTGCTTGCGCTGATGGCCTTGTAATTGCTACGCCGATATTGCGCAATGGCTTATCGGTACCTTCGGTCATTATTTGACGCCGTCCAGCTCAGCCAAAATTTTGTCTGCACCTAACTTGATTAATTTAGCAGCCAACGCTTTGCCGATGGCCTCTGCATCTTCGGCATCTCCAGATATACT
>CAXIBZ010000127.1:0-5309 GCA_964022105.1 uncultured Methylophilaceae bacterium | reverse complement strand
ATTCAAACAAAGCCCACAATCCTCGTTAGTTTGCTTAAATATTTAACAAATTTATCCGTTATAGTTAAAGTATGTTCTAGGCATATTTTTTGCAGAACATCATTAATCAAAACTAGTTTGCACAACAAATATATTTGATTTATACGATGAATACGATGAATAGCCAATATTCAAGCATGTTTAATACAGCAAAAAAAGAATCAGGTCTAACCTTAATAGAACTCATGATTGTGGTTGCCATTATTGGCGTGCTTGCCTCAATTGCCTTGCCTGCCTACGAAGACTACACAGAAAAAGCTAAGGTTAATCAGGCCGTCAGTGATATTGCTGCTATCGCTGTTCAAATAGAAGCCTACTGGCAGGATGCCAGAGCTTACCCACCCAGCTTAGCAGATGTTGGGGCAGCCGGCATGGTTGATCCTTGGGGCTACGCCTACCGTTACTTAGACCTAACGAAACCAGGGTCTACTGGGCCAGCAAGAAAAAACAGAAACCTTGTTCCTCTTAACTCAGATTTTGACTTATACTCTGATGGGAAGAATGGTCAAACTACAGGACCTATTTCTACGCCAAGGGGAAGCGATGACATTATCCGCGCCAACGATGGTCGTTTTATAGATATCGCATCAAAATATTGATATCAATCAGGATATCAAATAATTAGTTAATGCAAATATCAGAAAAATTTTTCAATAGTAAGACTACGCAGCAGATTGCCATTTTGCTGTTCTTCGCTGCTGTACTGCCCGCAGCGTTACTGACAATTTTATCCAACCAAAAAATAAGCCAAATCGTTTCCAATTACGAGCATCAATCACTCGTGGAAAAAAGCAGGACTTATGCACTATCCGCTTTTGCCAATTTAACCTTTGCGCGAAGCACATTAGAGCATGATATAGCTGCCAGTAGGAAACTCAACACCCAAAGTACCAAGCTTAGACCAAACGATTATCCGATGTTTAATGTCATCAACAAAGTATCAATTGATGGTGTCATGTTGGATAGTAAAGAAAAAAACACCATACCAGCAGAGTTGCTACAGGAGTGGTTATCGATTGAGCCTAACCAAACACGTATTTTTATGTTGCCATCAACAAAAGACCAAACGCATGCAACCGTTCACTTTGTTAGGCGCAATGACAAGCTCGTCCCTTTTGCGTTTTATATCGCAGAAATCAACACAAACTACATTTGGGGACAGCCAAGCGACTACCCTGAGGACTTGAACATATGTGCTTACCAGCTTAACAACAATACAAAAACAAAGATTTTTTGCTCTGGTGAAGACACCAGCAGCCGGTTTAAGGAACTTACTCCCATTAATGCTGGCGCATGGGAGCTTTTTCTGGGTGCTGAATTTCACAGCAATCCCTGGCTAGTCGAAATTCATCGCACCATTCCAATTTCGGAGAGTCATTTAAAAGAGTACATTGGCACAACTGCCTACATTAGTGTGGGTATTTTAAGCTTACTTCTGATCGGTTTGTTTACCTTGATTCAATTGCGAAAAACAATGGTGCCGATGGAGAACCTTGTTGAAGGTACAAAAAAAATTGGCCATGGTGACTTTACGCCAATAGAAGTAAGTGGCAATTCGGAGTTCTCAGTGCTGGCAACTGCTTTTAATAATATGTCAGCTCACATAAAGCAGCAACTGGATACACTGCAATCCTATTCAGCCATTGATAAAGAAATCATCTCAACACTAGATGTACAACGGGTAATTCAGTTAATTATCCAGAGAATGAAAGAAATCAACCCCTCATTGGTCTATTTGATAGCAAATCTTGAAGAGCATACAAAAAGCGATGTGCAATGCAATTGTACAGTGACAGGACATGCGGTTTTATCATCCGTCCGTCTCGTGATGTCACAGCAAGAAATCAAGGAAATTCGCCAAGCTGGCCGAGGCCAATTCAAACGCAGTGGCCTATCCAGCCAACGCATTCATGAACGCATTATGGCAGAACTAGGCACCAATCACATATGGGTGTTACCAATATTTTGGCAAGATGAAATTTGCGCGTTTTTGTTAGCTGGCAGCAAAACCGAGCTTAACCAAAAAGACCTGCGCTGGGATGAATTTAAGGACCTATCCAGCCGCGTTGGTATCGTCATTTCTGCGCAAAGACGCGAGCAGAAATTACTAACTGAAGCACAGTACGACAACCTGACAGGACTCCCTAACCGCATATTACTGTTGGATAGACTTAAATTGGCGATGGAGCATAGCCACAAAACGAGCAAATCAATGTGGGTTATATTTATTGATCTTGACCGATTTAAAGATGTGAACGATAGCATGGGCCATGCTTTCGGTGATGCGCTATTAACAGAAATGGGGCAACGCTTAACGTCGCAAACCAGAGATACAGATACAGTAGCGCGTTTTGGTGGTGATGAGTTTGTGATTGTATTGTCTGGCGACGAAGGAGAAGATATCCAGCTGAGTGTTCTAAACCGCATTATGGATGCGATAGCTAAACCTGCTTATATCCACAATAGAGAGATTATGAATACCTGCAGCATAGGTATCGCGGTCTACCCAAATGATGGAGATAATGCAGAAACATTAATCAAGAATGCCGATATCGCCATGTATCGCGCTAAAGAATTGGGTAGAAACAACTATCAATTCTTTAAACAAAGTCTCAATGACAGAGCAGCTCAACGCATGCAAATGATTACACTCATGCGAAAAGCCTTAGAACTGAATGAATTCACCCTGCACTATCAACCGAAAGTGGATTTAAAAACAGGTAAGATTGCAGGTTTGGAAGCACTTATTCGCTGGGAAAATGAGAGTCTTGGAAAAGTCTCCCCAAGCCAGTTTATTCCAGTTGCAGAAGAAGCCGGCCTTATCAATAGTATCGGCGAGTGGGTATTAAGAACAGCCTGCGTTCAAATGGCACAATGTCAGCAAGGACAATATAGTGACTTGTTGATTTCAGTTAATGTTTCTGCAAAACAGTTAACTGATGTAAACTTTATCGATAAATTGAAGAGCATCCTTGTTGAGACTGGCTTAAAAGCACAACACCTAGAACTGGAACTGACAGAGTCTATATTGATGAAGGGTGAAACTAATATTCTCTATAAGTTACATGCAATTAAGTCTCTTGGCATACAACTATCAATTGATGATTTTGGTACAGGTTATTCCAACCTTTCCTATCTGCATACCATGCCGATAGATACATTGAAAATTGATAAGTCATTTATTGATACCATTTCACTTAATAAGACTAAAGCACCGATTGTTGATACGATTATCAACTTGGCTAAAAACTTGAACCTGAAAGTGATTGCTGAGGGAGTTGAAACACAGGAGCAAGCAAACTATCTCAAGGTTCATCAATGCGACCAAATCCAAGGCTACTATTTTAGTAAGCCATTAACCTGCAATGAAACCAAAGCATTACTCGACTCTGACAAAAGGCTATCGCTGCCAAAATTAGCACTGGTAGAAAACAAACAGCAAAGTCTCTAACTGCCTGCTTTAGGCTAAAACGCTAGTTGTTCTAGTCATGCTAAAATACACAACACGCTGTGAAGTAATCTTTCTTTCAGCCAGAGACATCAACAAACTGCCAGAGATATTGGTAACACACCCTAACAACTGGCTCACTACTTTTTAAAGCGGAGAAATAATGGCAATTCAATGGTATCCAGGACACATGACAGCTGCACGCAAAAAGGCGGCAGAAACCATGGAGTTTATTGATGTCGTCATTGAAGTGTTAGATGCCAGACTACCAGCTGCCAGTCATAACCCGATGATTGATGAGATGCGCCTGTTTAGACAGCGTCCAAATTTAAAAATATTAAATAAAGCAGATCTGGCGGACCCTGAGGCAACTCAAGCTTGGTTAAGTCATTTTAATGCACAACCAAACACAAAGGCTGTCGCACTTTCTTGTAAAAAGCCTGGTGATGCTAAAAAGATTCCTAGTATTTGCCGCCAGCTGGCGTCGCATCGAGGTACGCATTTAAAACCACTCCGTATGATGATTATGGGTATACCAAATGTCGGCAAGTCTACGCTGATGAATGCATTGTTAAATCGCAGGGCTGCAAAAGTCGGTGATGAACCGGCAGTCACTAAAAGTCAGCAACGCTTTGAGCTGGATGCTACGATGAGCATTACCGATACGCCTGGCATGATGTGGCCGAAAATAGAATATGATAGTGACGGCTACATGCTAGCTGCGAGCCATGCTATTGGCAGGAATGCCGTGATTGATGAAGATGTCGCTGTATTTTTGGCAGATAACTTATTGATAAACTACCCAAGCCTGATCCGTGAACGCTATAAATTAGATGCAATGAAACTTGACGTAAAAACAATGGATGGCGTTGATTTACTGGAAGCTATTGCAAAAAGACGTGCTTTTAAACGACGAGATGGTCTGCTGGATATTGAACGCACAGCGATGGTATTTTTAACCGAGTATCGCCAGGCAAAAATCGGAAGAGTAAGCCTAGAAACACCTTTCAGTAGAGCGGCAATGCTTGCAAATCAGCCTAGGCAATCACCGCAAGAAACCGTCGGTGATATGGATAGCGAAGACTAAGTTGGTTAAACCGCTAACTTAACCTCAGTGTAGCGCAACACTCTATTTCTACCTGCTTTTTTAGCCGCATATAGTGTTGTATCAGCAGCAGCGATCAGCCCTTTAAAATCATATCCAGCACGTATAGAATCAGCCGTACCGATACTCACACTCACTGGCACAGAAAGTGACCCTTCCTCAAAGGTATGACTTTCTACTGCTGCACGGATACGTTCAGCGAGGATAGATGCTTCACTTTCATTGGTATTGGGCATAAACACAGCAAACTCTTCTCCACCATAACGGCCAATCACATCACCTGTGCGCAATACACCAGACGCGACTTTAGTAACATGTCTTAAGACATCATCACCGACCAAATGTCCATGTTTGTCATTTACTTTTTTAAAGTGATCAATATCAATCAATAAAACTGCCATCCCCATATGGATACGCTTACATAGTCCCTGCATTTTATTGGCAGCATCTTCTAAACCACGACGATTTAAAATACCAGTCATGCCATCTACAGTGACCATAGACTCCAAGTTTCTGTTGAGTTGATAACTCAGCATTAAAACAAATAAGCTGGAAATAAAGAACTGAGAAACAGCGCCTATCATGAAGGTATATGCATTAACAGGCCACGTGGCAAATGCATTCAAGACACTAATATCAACACTGGCCGCCGAAATCGCACGACCAATCATTAATAACCCTAGGAATAAAAACAAGCTAGATGTAATCCAGTACAGA
>CAXIBZ010000126.1:0-5321 GCA_964022105.1 uncultured Methylophilaceae bacterium | reverse complement strand
CATCACAGCCAGCAATGAGCTTCTAAAGCGCAATGGCAGCTCTTTGGCAAAGAATGTAACAGCGAGTGTCCATACCGCTAGTATCGTCACCCAAAACAGCATTGAGCCCTCGTGTCCACCCCATATCGCGGCTAATCGGAACATCAATGGCAAATGAGAGTTTGATGTCGTCGCAACATAGTAGATCGAGAAGTCATTTGCATAAAATGCATAGTCCAAAATCAAGAACGACAAAATAACAAGTGCTGATTGCAATCGCGCCATCGGCGTTGCAAATGCAAACAGCTTTTCATTATTCTTAGATAAGCCAGCTAAAGGCAAAATCCCTTGTGCCAACGCGACAATTAAAGCGAGCACTAGCGCGTAATAACCAATATCTGGCATCATGGCGCTTCTCCCTCAGCCATCGTTGCACTCGCTTTCGCTTTTTCTAATGCATCCGCTGCTTCAGGTGGCATATAGTTTTCATCGTGTTTAGCTAATACTTGGTCTGCCACAAAAATACCGTCCTCACCTTGTTTACCTTGTGCAACCACACCTTTACCTTCTTTAAATAAATCAGGCAATATACCGGTATACACCACATCCATTGTCTTAGCGGTATCGGTCACCTTAAATTTCACTTGTGTGCCATTTCTTTGAATGCTACCCGTTTCTACAAGGCCACCAATACGGAAATTGCCGTCTTTAGGCGCTTTGCCTTCAGCTACTTCAGTGGGCGAGAAAAAGAACACCAAATTGCTTTGGAATGACTGCAATAACAATGTTGCTGCAATTCCGAGTAATACAATACCAGCCACGATAATGGCAATTCGTTTGTGACGTGATTTCATTTACAACAAATCCTTTATTTTTTCATGACTTAATTTTCTTGCGCGTAAAAGAAACAGCTCTATCGCCATACATCCAAACGTCACACCAAAAGAAACCCATACATACAAGCCATAGCCGCCCATATGTAAGAAATCGCTCATACTCTTCCAATACATATTAATCCTTAGCCTCATTTAACCAAGCTGTTTTGCGTTCTCTATCTTCAATCTCACGGCGGACTCGCATAAAAATTACCGCTGCGCTGTATAACCAAAAACCCAATGCCATCACCAACATTCCTTTCAACATAATCGCAGCCATACTTGGTGATGTTGTTAAGTTAATCGATGAGCCTTGGTGCAAGGTATTCCACCATTTAACGGAGAAATAAATAATCGGTACATTAATCACGCCAACGATTGCCAAAATAGCACTAGCGCGGTCGGAGCGCCTTGTATCATCAATAGCAGCTTGTAATGACATATATCCTATGTACAAAAAAAGCAGGATTAGTTCAGAAGTAAGTCGCGCATCCCACACCCACCAAGCACCCCATGTTGGTTTACCCCAAAAAGCTCCCGTTACCAACGCAACAAACGTAAACATAGCACCTGTCGGTGCGATACTTTTTGCCATCATATAAGACAACTTGGCATTAAGCGTTAGGCCTAAAATGGCATAGCCCGCCATCACCACATATAAAAACATTGAAAACCAGGCAGCAGGCACATGCACGTAGATAATGCGGTAAGCATCGCCTTGCTGAAAATCAGTAGGGGCAACCAGCATGCCGATATATAGGCCATAAACAATTAATATTGCAGCACCTATTCCAAACCAAGGAATAAGCTTGCCTGCTAGGGGATAAAATGTCTGAGGCGATGCGTACTTATATATATTCATACAATAACAACGTTTCCTAACGAATCCAGATGACCAGTGTTACCATTAAATGCTGCTGTCTTATTCCACGGCAATTTTTAACGCATGGCTAGTCATTAATGGTGCAAAAACCAATGCGAGTGCCAGCATTGCACCCAATAGCGCAATACCACCTTCTGCACTCATACCAATCGACACGGCATTCACTGCGCCTGCACCAAAAACCAATACCGGTATGTAAAGCGGCAATACCAATAGTGCAATCAACACACCGCCACCGCGCAAACCTAGTGTTAGCGCAGCACCTATGCTGCCTATCAGGCTTAAAGTTGGTGTACCTAATAACAACGATAAGGCAAGCACTTGTAGCTCACTGACACTTAAATTAAATTGCAAGCCTATGAGTGGCGCCACTAGCACCAAAGGCAGGCCAGAAAGCACCCAGTGCGCTAATATTTTCATCAATGCAATCAGCAAAATCGGTTGGTTCGATATTATAAGCTGTTCTAGCGTCCCATCAATATAATCAGCCGCAAACATACGCGGTAAAGAAAGCATGCAGGAAAGCAGGGCGCACACCCACAACACACTCGGCGCAATCATATGCAATAGCTTAGGATCAGCACCCAAACCAAGCGGGAATAGACTAGCTGCAATAATAAAAAAGAAGAAAACACTCAATAGATCAGAACGCCTGCGCCATGCTAACGTGATATCACGCATAAAGATGCGCCACATCACTGCAAAGGAGCCAATTGCCTGTTTATGCATGTTCACCTAACGTTAAAGATTGCACCAAATCTGCATTAAAATCAGGCGTTTGATGTGAAGTAAAGACAACTACCCCACCATTATTCACATATTTTTCAATATGTTGCGTAAGATTCTTAATCATATTTCTATCTAGCGCAGTAAACGGTTCATCAAGTATCCACATGGGTGTTTGTTCGGGTACATCTTGTAGCCATAATTGCGCCAGCGCGATACGGCGCTTTTGGCCTTGTGATAAAACACGGGTAGGCAGATCAGCACAACGAGCAATACCTAGCGCTTCCAATGCAGCAATTGCCTGCGAGCGATCAGTTACATAACCAGCCAATGTTAATGAAAATAGAATATTCTCAACCGCTGTTAAATCATCTTTAATACCGGCATGGTGGCCAATATAGAGCACTTGACCGTGATAATCCTCTGCAAGCGATTTAATAGACTGCTCATTCCACTGAATATCACCTACAGCGGCTGATGAAAGGCCGCAGAGGGTGCGAAGCAGGGTGGTCTTACCACTACCGTTCTCGCCCTGCACATACAGGATTTTGCCGCTGGCTAGCTGAAACGATAGGTTTTTAAATAAAACCCTGTCTCCGCGAATACAACCTAATTGATTAACGCTTAAACGATTGTTTAGCACTATGGATGCCATGCAAACCTATGAATATTGAAAACTGCGTTATTTTAAAGGTTTTTGACAAAATATGCGGTAAAAGAGGGTAAATTAAGCCTCGTCCCAGCCTTTGCGTAGATAGTTAAGGATAAACAAACCCATAAAAGTCCCTATAGGGAAAGCAACCAGTGAGATCACAGAAATAAATGCGGCCATATAACGCGCCCATTGTAGGTGACTATGAAGCGCTTTTGCAATAAAAAGCAGCAAAGCCCCAAATGCAAAACACGCCAGCATAATAGGCCAGAAAGTAGAATTTGGTGATTCATACTCAGGCGCCATCAGATCAACAGCTAGAACAGACAAAACCATCACGCCTGCAATAAAAAACACTAACCAGGATAATATTTTCAGTAAATGTCCTGCCGTTTGCGTATTGGTTTTTATCGTTTCACTCTTAGCCATTCAAATCACCTAAACAAAATTTTCATCATTTTAATCCTATTTAGTCTGCTTGGAGAGCATTAAGTTTTCTCAGAGTCTGATTTCTTGTCTCTTTAAATTTATATTACGGACGACATAGCAAATACAAATAAAAAATGCTATGTACGAACAGCTAGAGTGGACGCTTTATTTAAAGAATTATTACTGCTACCTTAGATTAGGCAAGCGTAATAAAGCCTTGTATCGCATGTATTATAGGAAAATAGTAAAAGAAAAGTTAAAACTTGTAGAAGAGGGTGTTTGTCAGGGCTGTGTTGTATCTTACTGTGAATCTGGACAAATGTGGTTTAATTATTGATGCATATAAATGATAAGTTATTGTTTACTAATGTCATCCTAAGATATTTTTTATCATGTACCATATACCTTTTATCTTAGTAATTATATGATCTAAATTAAAGTATTTAGGACATTCAATTTTTATGCTGGGAGGGTTTATCAAATGCGAATTATCAAATAGCACCTTTATTTCTGCTCGGTATTCACGATTTAACAAATCTGTAAAAATAATTTTAAACTTCGTTACAGGTTCGCTAAATTCTCTAATTGGTTTTCCTTCTATATTTACTAAGCAGTAGTTCCTTTTTTCTTTTATTACTTTTAATAATAATATAGTTCCGCTTTCATTCGCTGCAATATCTTTAGTATCAGTCTTACTTCCGTCATTATCGTTTCTCCAATATAGAGCGTTGTTATGGGAAAATTGTTTTATTTCCTTTATGTTTGCTCTTACATTCTGTGCAGTTTCACCAACGATACGCATTCCCAGAAAACTAGTTCTATTTAAAACTTGAATGAAATGTCCTTCTGGACCACTTTGACTTACTCTAATTTGTAACTTAGGTTTTTTAACAACAATAGAAAAATAAACACTAATGAATGTTCCTAATATTAAATAAACCGTATTAACTTTCCAGTTCTTGATTATTTCTGCAAATAAGTCACTTAATTCATTAATTATCACATCTATCATTTTTGGCTATTTTTCTATTTAATGTTTTTTGATTGTAAAACAAATCCCCAATACGGGGCTTTATTTTTATTGAGGGGATACCTTAGTATCAGATTATTTAAAATATTTAATTTTCAAATTCTATAAATTCTACATAGATTTTTCATTTAACATAATATACATTATGCGAAGTTAATGAGAAATATAAAAGGATTTAAGTAAAGATTACATAAGCCCCTATTGTATTTTGTGAAATTCTAGTTTTGGATTAATCTCTCAGTAATTATCCTTTTCGGGTATTTATACATGAGAAATCTAATTATCATTCTTGTTCTTATAGGTGCATATATGCACTTTAGACCACAAGCTACTCCATCCATTGAGTTTGATAACAAACCTGAAGAAAAGCCTTATGTTAGCCCCTACGCCAACATGCCAACTATTGAATCTTCCAGTGAAAGTAAAAGCCATTTCTCTTGTGATGGCAGAATTCATTGTTCACAAATGCATTCATGTGCTGAAGCAAAGTACTTTTTAAGAAACTGTCCTAATACAGAAATGGACGGAGATAATGATGGCATCCCATGTGAAAGACAATGGTGCTGAATTTCCTAAATTGACTATTGGATTACAGACAAAATTGAAAATTGTCATCGGCGATGAAAAGTCGGCCTAATTTGGTGATTTATGAGCGTTTTAATTTAAATCACCTAGGCAAAGATATAGGCAAACAGCTAAAAACACGTTAAAACGCTTTGAAATGCAAAATTGACTGACTTAGACCTT
>CAXIBZ010000125.1:0-5376 GCA_964022105.1 uncultured Methylophilaceae bacterium | reverse complement strand
CTACTTTGTTCGCATTTTTATTAGAGTAAAGTAATGTATCACAGAGATTCGATTGTAGACAACTGTATATTCGTTGAAAGGTGAGTAAGTTAGTTTGTTGCTTGCTAAAATAACATTATCAGGATGAAAATTACCTGTAAGATAGCAACTGCAAGCAGTGTAAAAGTAAGTGTTTTATACCAATTGACTTGCCTTTGTTGTACCTCAATCAGTTTACTCATGTCAGCTCTTAATGGCGAGTTGGCATCCTCGTTAGTTTGTTGGCTTAAAAAGCGGTGAATCAATCGTGGCATTTCAGGTGCTGTTTTAAGGATAAAGGGTAGCTCATTTTTGACTGATTTTGCTATCTTTCGCCAACCAAGCTGCTCACTCATCCATCGCTTTAGGAAAGGCCTGGCAGTTTGCCAAAGGTCAATATTAGGATCTAAATCACGCCCTAAACCCTCAATGTTGAGCAATGTTTTTTGCAGCATGACAAGCTGTGGTTGTATGACAACGCCAAATCGCCTAGACATCTGGAAAAGGCTTAGCAGTGTTCGTCCAAATGAAATATCTTTCAACGGTTTATTAAAGATAGGTTCACAGATAGCACGTATTGCAATTTCTAGCTCTTCTCGATTGGTATCTTTGGGAACCCAGCCAGAATCAATATGCGCCTGCGCTACATCACGGTAGTCACGATTGAAAAAAGCTAAAAAATTACGGGCGAGATAATACTTGTCTGCATCATTCAGATTGCCCATTATGCCAAAATCTAGGGCAATATAGCGACCATCTTCAGCAACCTGTATGTTTCCTGGGTGCATATCCGCATGAAAAAAACCATCACGAAACACTTGGGTAAAAAATAGTTCGACACCATCATGCGCAAGCTGGGAGAGATCGATTCCTTTTGCTACCAAAGCTGCTGTCTCTCTAATCGGTGTACCATGCATCCGTTGCATGGTCATGACTGATTTACGGCAGTAATCCCAATAGACAGCAGGAATAAGTAGCCGCTTATCACCAAAGTTTCTAGCAAGCTGACTACAATTCGCTGCTTCAAGAGTCAAATCCAGTTCGTGCTTGGTATGGCGGGCAAACTCTTCGACTACCTCCATAGGTTTTAAACGCTTTCCTTCACTAGAGATACTTTTAACTAGCCAAGCGAGCGATCTTAATATAGTTAAGTCTTGTTCAATGACTTTTTCAATATTGGGCCTCAACACTTTCACAGCGACATCTTCTCCGCTATTCAATCGTGCAAAATGGACTTGTGCTACCGAGGCACTAGCAATGCACTTTTTGTCAAATTGGGCATAAATGCTTTCGATAGGTTGGCCAAAAGCTGACGTAACCGTTTTTTCAATTTCAGTATAGTCAATTGGCGGTACTTGATCTTGTAATTTGGCAAGTTCGTTTGCAACGTCTTCAGGTAGTAAATCTCTGCGAGTAGATAATACTTGACCAAATTTGACAAAGAGTGGGCCTAGTTTTTCTAGGGCCAACCTCAGTCTAACACCTCTTGATTCTCTTTTGACGCGCCAAAATAGACAAGCTTTTATTAATAGTTGTATGGGGTGTAAGCCCGAGTCATGTGTAATAAAGTCATCTAGCCGAAACCACACGGCAACCCATAAAATATAAATTAAACGTAGATAGTGCATGATTAACCGGTACTGCTTTCTTGTATGCGCTTTTTTAGCTTATTTAACCTTTTTTCTAATCTACTCACATCGCTGCGTAAATTATCTACACTAGCGTTGAATTGATTCACTTGCCACTGTTTGGCTAAAAGAGGTTCTTCTTCTTGCCAATACTCTTTTAGCATCTCAGCCAGATTAATGCTTTGATTTTTTAAAGCATGCGTTGATTCTTTTGCAACGGCGATGACTTTGTTGGCAGGGATGTCACCCACGACCTTGCTTAGATTATCTTCAATATCCCAGCGCATGTGCTGTAAAACTTTGGATACTTCTGATGCTAGATGGGTATCTCCATCAATTTTAATTTGCATTTTTGCTGCATCATCGTTTGCCATCAGCCTGATTGCTAAGCTTGGTGGAATATGAATAATTGTATCTGCAATAGCATGGTCTGGTGGAACACCTAAACTACCATCTTCTAAAATGATGAATTTAACCTTAATTGGTACGATGTTAAATTGCAGTACTTTGCCCGCAAAAGGGATAAGGTGTTTACGTGACCAATTGTTTTGGTTGGTAATATGCTGTAAAAAATGTGAGATAAGTGGCTTTAGCATGCGATAAGTGGCTTATAGCTTGTAGCCTTTATGTAAAGCGACAATGCCTGCGCTAAGGTTGTAGTAGTCTACTTTACTAAGTCCTGCATCTGACATCATTTGTTTTAAAGTCTCTTGATCTGGATGCATACGAATTGATTCTGCTAAGTAACTATAACTGTCAGCATCATTCGCAATAAGCTTACCCATAAATGGCAGAAATTTAAATGAATAGGCATCATAGACTTTATTTAAAGGCTCCCATATTTTGGAAAATTCCAATACCAATAATCGTCCACCCACTTTCAGCACGCGCTGCATTTCCTGAAGAGCAATTTCTTTGCGCGTCATATTTCTTAGGCCAAAGGCCACAATAACACAGTCAAATGTATTGTCTGGAAAGGGCAAATATTCAGCATTACATTGAGTTACTGGCACACTAAGGCCAGCATCTATCATGTTATCTCTGCCCACAGATAACATGGAGGCATTGATATCTGTGAGAACGACTTGCCCCTGAGGGCCTACTTTTTTGCTGAATAGTTTTGATAAATCACCACTGCCGCCAGCAATATCCAATACACTATCGCCAGCTTTTACACCACTAACGTTAACGGTAAACCTTTTCCATAGTCTGTGCATACCAGCTGACATAACGTCATTCATGATGTCGTATTTTTTTGCTACTGAATGAAAGACTTCACCAACTTTTTTTTGCTTTTCATTTTCCTTTACCGATTGAAAACCAAAATGTGTCTCTTTGTCGCTCATGTTTTTCCTTTTAAGATGGTTGCCTTCTCTTGTGTCCAGCAGCATCTAGTTTACCAATATATTCCAACCATAAGGCTTCATAATTTTCTGCTAAATGGTATAAATAGTCCCAAGAGTAAAGCCCTGTGTCATGACCATCCGTAAAGCGTAATTTGATAGCATAGTTACCGACAGGTTCAATAGCAGCGATATTTACATCCTCTTTGCCAACTTGTAGAATTTCCTGACCATGCCCATGACCTTTTACCTCTGCAGATGGGGAGTAGACCCGTAAAAACTCGCAGGAAAGCATACACTCTGTATTGTTATCAAATTTAATTTCAAGCAATTTGGATGCTTGATGTAATTTAATGTCAATTGGTCTTGGTGTGTTTGTATTTAAGCCGCTCATAGATCGATAGTAATGTTTCACCAAAGCTGAAATGATAGCAGAACATTGATGAGCCAGATGTCACAGATAGCTTTTTTAGTAAATTAATAAGGATATAGACCGTTTGTCGTACAAAAGTCACCTTTTATCAGAATTCGCATTATTTTTATGTTAAATGTATCTGATTTAGTTGAATTTTATGCTCTTCATGATAGAGTAATGTCAGTAAAAAAGAGCCTATTTTAAGGGAACAATAATGGCAGATACTGATTTAGCAATTCAACTTGCTGGATATGCAGAGTGGAGGAAGGCGCTTGTTGATAGCATATGTGACTATCGTAGTTGGTTGAATGAACAAGAGCTTAACGATGCGCAGATTGATCAGCGTATTTCTAATCTACTCGAACGCTTGCGTGAAGATAAATTGAATGTGGCTTTTGTTGCAGAATTTTCGCGTGGTAAATCAGAGCTAATTAATGCCATTTTCTTTGCCGGATACGGTCAACGGCTACTTCCATCAAGCGCTGGTCGTACGACAATGTGTCCAACTGAATTGCTCTATGACCCATCAAAGCCAAGTTCCTTACAGTTGTTACCAATTGATACGCGTGCTTTAGACGCTACGACAACGGAATATAAGCGTTATCCAGAAGAATGGACTGTTGTTGAATTTGACGTTGAGTCAAATGCAAGTATGGCAAAAGCATTTGAGCAGGTTAGTCAAACCAAACGTGTCACGGTAGAAGAAGCTGAAAAATTTGGGCTATTTGACCCGAACAGCAGTGATGACGCAATGAGTGTGAACAAAGATGGTTCAATTGACATTCCATGTTGGCGCTATGCCGTTATTAATTTCCCTCACCCATTGCTTGAGCAAGGACTGGTGATACTAGATACCCCAGGTTTGAATGCGATTGGTACAGAGCCAGAGCTTACATTGAATATGTTGCCAAATGCGCATGCTGTGTTATTTATTTTGGCCGCTGATACAGGGGTGACTAAATCAGAAATTGATGTTTGGCGTCAATATATCAGTGGTACGCGCTGGAAACAAAAAGGGCGCATGGCTGTATTGAATAAGATTGACGGTTTGTGGGATGAGCTGAAATCTGAGGTTGAGGTAGAAAAAGAAATCGCTAAACAGGTGAGAACGACTGCAGAGTTGTTAAATCTAGATGAAGCACATATTTTCCCAACATCTGCACAAAAAGGCTTGTTAGGTAAAATAAACAATAATCAAGCCTTGGTTGAACAAAGTCGACTGCTTGAGCTTGAAAAGGCACTGTCAGAAGAGCTTATTCCTTCTAAAAAAGAAATTGTGCATGACAACACCAAGAATGAGATTGAAGATTTGATTGGTAATTCCAATATGATTTTAGAGTCTCGTGTTTCAGGTGTGATTGATCAACTTGAAGAGCTTCGCGGACTTCGTGGTAAGAACGAAGACGTTGTTGAGCACATGATGAACAAAGTTAAACAAGATAAAGAAAACTTTGAAAAAGGCTTGCAACGTTTTCAGGCATTAAGAAGCGTGTTTTCACAGCAAACGAATAAATTATTCACATTGCTTGGTATGGAAGCGTTGAAGTTAAAAGTACACAACACGCGTGAGACGATGGTGAATGCTAAGTTCACCAAAACTATGCGCGATGCGATGGATGGTTTTTTTGAAGAATTAAAAGGACGTCTGGTTTCTTCTGATGAGCAAATTGATGAAATCAAGAAAATGATGGATGTCATGTATGACAAATTCTCAAAAGAGCATGGCTTACGTAAAACAGAGCCTCCTGCGTTTTCAACGTTACGTTATCAAAAAGAGTTGGCAAAGCTAGAGCGTGCATACAAAGAACAGTTTAATACTGCTTTTAATATGATAGCCAATGAAAAAATGACGCTGACCACGAAATTCTTCGAAACATTAGCTAGTCGTGTGGTGCATGTGTACGAAGTAGCGAACCGTGATGTTGAAAACTGGCTCAAAGCGGTTATTTCGCCGATGGAGTCGCAAGTACGC
>CAXIBZ010000124.1:0-5422 GCA_964022105.1 uncultured Methylophilaceae bacterium | reverse complement strand
ACAGCAGCAAATGTGCCCAACCTCTTTGCTCGCAATGAACGTGTTGTTTGTGAGTTTTATTCGCCGGTACATGGTACATTTGTGATGGTCTTGGTTGGCGCAACCATCGTTGGCAGCATGTCCACCACTTGGCATGGCGTTGTAAACCCTCCAAGAAGTCATAATATTCGCAGCTGGGATTATCGTAACCAAGAAATCTTACTGAAAAAGGGCGAAGAAATGGGCTGTTTCCTACTAGGCTCTACAGTTGTCATGCTGTTTGAAAAAGAAGCACTATCATTCAACACCAACTGGCATCCAGCAGCACCTGTTCGATTAGGCGAAGTAATGGGCAATAAAAGTCATTAAAGTAAATTTTCTGTTTTTGAGGTGGCAGAAACAGCTGATTTAGCTACACCTTGCTCTATCTGAGCTTTTTTTACTTTACCTTTAGCGACATGATGGCGCGGACGTTTTTGCTTTTGGTGCAAAAAAACCGCCAGCTCATTAAGCGCCATTTTATATACTTCCCGTTTAAACTCAACCACATCTTCCAGTGGTACCCAGTAATCGCTCCAACGCCACGCATCAAACTCAGGATGCGGTGTAGCCCTTAAGGAAACGTCGCTATCTTTGCCAACCAACCTAAGCAAAAACCAGATTTGCTTTTGACCGCGGTAACTACTCCGCCACTCACGCTTAATCCAATGACTAGGCACTTCATACCTAAGCCAATCTCGAGTACGTCCCAAAATCTCCACATGCTCAGGACGCAAGCCCACCTCTTCCATTAGCTCACGGTACATAGCTACTTCTGGACTTTCTCCATGATCAATGCCACCTTGTGGAAACTGCCAAGCGTGCTCTCGAATACGCTTACCCCAAAACACTTTATTTTGCGTGTTACACAAAATAATACCCACATTCGGACGAAATCCGTCACGATCTAACATAGTTGTACTACCATATAAAATATAACTATGATTTTTTCATACTTTAGCCACTAATGAAAGTAGTGTCGAACATTTAAAATGTAATAATGTGGTATTAAAGGAGTGTCAATGCATTATATTTTTCGAACATTATTCAATATGCTGCTATGCATGCTGCTTGCAGCATGTGCAATCGAAAATCCAAAAAATAGCTACGCCTACATTACCAATCAAGGCGATAACACCATCTCAGTCATTGATATTAAACAGCAAAAAGTAACTCATACAATCAAAGTGGATAAAGCACCCGTGGGTATTGCCGTTGCAGAAAAAATCAATCGTGCATTTGTAACGAATGTTGAAAGTGCAAATATAACAGTTATTGACTCACTGTTAAATAAAGTCATTCACAGCATTACCGTTGACGGCTCTCCTGTAGGAATCGCGGTTTCCCCAGATAACAAAGCCCTCTACATAGCAGACTGGTACAGCAACCAGGTAATTAAACTGAATTCAACCACTTATGAAATAATAGATAAAGTGACGGTAGAAAAAGCACCAGCTGGCATCACGGTAAGCTCTGATAATCAACGTCTATATGTTGCAGCAAGGGATTCCAATGAAATAGTGGTATTAAATGCTAATAGCTTAGATCCGATAAAACGGGTATCTGTAGGCGAACACCCATTTGGCATCGCAGTGAACCAGAATGGTAGCGCTTTATACAGTGTTAATGTCTATGACAATACCATTTCAATAATTAACACCGATACATGGCAACAAACTAGTATTAAAGTTGGCGACCATCCATACTGTGTTGCAGCAAACCCTGATAAGAATACGCTTTACGTGACAAACACACTGGACGAGAGTGTTTCCGTTATTGACGTCACCACGAATAAAGTAATTGCAACGATAGAAGTAGGCGATACCCCAGAAGGCATCTATTATGATGGGATAAGTAAATTTGTACTTCTGGCTAACTGGGGTAGTAATACGGTTAGTGTTATTGATACAAAAACTAATACGCTCATCAACACCCTAACCGTTGGTGACAAACCGCGCGCATTTGGGCAATTTATCTTATCAGACAGCTAAATAACCATTACCACTGCGAGGCCTTAGGCCGTGGCAGTCCAATTTTTTCGTTCTGTGAAAAGGTGGATTGCTTCGTCACTGCATTCCTCGCAAAGACATCGCTGTAGGTATAAAATTGAACAAACAGTCCCAGTAGCAGCCCACAAATTAGAAAACAAAACACCGTCACTGCGAGGCCTTAGGCCGTGGCAGTCTAAATTGTCATGTTAGGCACACATAATTTCTTGCTTTAGCTCTCATTAAACGTGACTAGTCAACCAAAAAACCAAAAACACGTTAACTGATATACCAATACTTATTGGTAGCCACTTAAAGTTTTCATTAGCGCTTGGTTGATTTATAATGGACAGCTATCTAGCTTTAGGTATATTTAAAAAATATTATTGGGAGACCATACATGAAGAAGTTTCTAACACTATTCGCCCTTGCTGCATTTTCGTTAACAGCAGCAGCTCACGGCCCAACACCACAAAAAATCGATGAGAAAATCGTCATTAAAGCAGAACCAGCCAAAGTATGGGCCATGGTTAAAGATTACGAAAACGTTCAAAAATGGCTACCAACAGTTGAGAGCGTTAAAGTTGAGAAAAAAGGTAATAATATTTTTAGACACTTATCGCTAAAAAGTGGTGGTAAAGTCAAAGAAGCCATCAAAGAAGTTGATGACGAAGGCATGAAAATTAAATTTGAAGTGCTAGAGGGTGGGCCATTTACAAACTACAATCCTTACATCTCAGTAAAAGCGGGACCAGGCGCAGGCGAAAGTACAGTTAGATACTTCCACCGTTTTTATCGCTACTTCCCAAATAACCCTCCAATCCCTGAAGGCCAAGATGAAGCAGCAGCAATTAAGTTTGTAAAAGACACTTACGGCCCAGGTTTGGAGAACCTTAAAAAGGTACTTGAAAACTCAAAGTAACAAGCTCGGGAGCTAGCGCAGCTTCTAAAGCTAATACTAAAAATAACAGCGCATACGAGAAAAAAGCAGTAGAAAAAAAACCATGGTGGAAATTTTGGTAAGTACATGAACCAAAAATGACATTTAGAAAGTGACAAAAAGTGTCACGCCATGTGCTGAAAAGCGAGGGTTTTCCCTCGCTTTTTTGTTAATTAAATTAGAGAAGCCTTAGAAATAATCTTCAAAAAAAAATATTCCCCTTTAATATCATTTAGTTAATCACTCAAAAGAAAAGTTGGCATAGCCGTTGCTCTAACTTACACAAGCACTGGTATTTACTACGTCTAGTGTGTTTTTACTTTGTTAGTAATACTAAATTTTTATAGAGGAAAAAATATGAAACAAATCCAAAAAGGTTTTACGTTGATCGAATTGATGATTGTGGTTGCAATTATCGGTATCTTGGCAGCTATCGCAATTCCAGCTTATCAAGATTATGTTATTCAATCAGCAAACAATGCCTGCTTAGCTGAGACAAAAGCTTATGCAAACTTAGTAATTGCTGAAACTTCACTTGGAAATGCACCTCCTGCCCCTCAAAGTGCAGCTTGTGCTGGTGGTATCACTAGTGGGGCAGCCATGACAACGGCAACCTTAGGCGCAATCACTGGTACAGTAGGCGGCCGTGGTGACCAAAACACAGTTTGTGATCTTGCTGCTGGCGCCACTTGTGCACTACAGTAACACCTAGCGCACAATACAAAACTAAAGCCCTTGGTAATAACACAAGGGCTTTAGTTTATTGTTCAACAATAACATAGATAACTACGTAAAATCGAGATTGCTATGAAGAAAACTCAAATTGGATTTACACTTATTGAACTGATGATCGTAGTAGCAATTATTGGATTATTAGCTGCGATTGCTGTCCCTGCATACACTCAATACGTAGACGCCTCTAGAAATAATGCATGTTTGTTGGAGGTCAAAGCATATACTCAGTTAGTATTAACAGCCATTAACTCTGGCAAGCTGCCTGACTCACCTAATAATAACTCATGCACGTTTATCACAGATGCTAATGGATGGACATCAATGAGTATTATTAATGGCACCAGTAGTGGCACTCAAAACAGTATCTGCCAAACTAACGGCACATGTGCGCTTATTCCATAACTATAGTTTCTCTTGCAATCCTGCACGTGTTCCACCCTCCAGTACAAGTGCTTTAATCCCATATTGCGCTAGAATAAAGGCGGCAGCGGAACTACGTCGTCCTGTTTGGCAATAGACGATATACTCTTTATCTTGGTCAAGCCAGCCAATTTTTTCGCGTAACTCATGAATTGGCGCGTTAATTGCACCATCAATATGATGATATTTGTACTCTGACTCAAATCGTACATCCATCCACACGGCGCCATCCGCAACGCGTTTTTTAGCTTCTTCCATTTTCACCGTGTTGACGACTGGTGTTTTTAGCAGTTCGACAAAGTCTTCTTTCTTCAATCGCAATAATTGGCCATCTGTTTTCATGGTAACGGTTGCATTACGTTTAGTATCAGAGGCTAACGCTTCTTCCCCAAAGGCTTCACCAACTGAAATTTCAGCCAATTCTACTGGTGGCTGGCTCATATCATAAATGCGGCTTACCACTGCAGTTCCCTCATGAATCAAGTAGTAATAATCACCCTCTTGACCTTGCGTGACAATGGTTTGACCAGCCTCCACATTTACACTGGTTAATCGCTTCAGCAGCGTTTCGATATTGGCAGGTGGCACTTTACTAAAGATGCCATTTTTGAGTTTGAAAGCATTAAATGTTTCGCCGTCTATATTTGCGCGTGGTATATCTGTTTTTTCAATTGGATCATCTGATGCAAATCCTGATATTTGATCCCATGTCAGCATGATGTCCAATAAATCTAAATCTATTCTAACCACTTCAATTGGCGTCAAAGCAATAGTATCTTTAATACGTAACTTTTCAGAATCAATGGGATGTTTTGCTGCCGGGCTACCCCCTCGCAAGACTAGCTTTTTACCATTTTCATAGCGTATACCTAAATCACCTTTGATCAGATATAGCGCCTCCGTACCCTGCTCGCTCATCCGTGTTGGGTCTAAATCTTTGCTAACCTGTTCTATGATGACAACGTCAGCTAGTTCTTCCAGACGGCCTTTTGATAATTTAGATATTGGCGCCAAGTTGGCTAATATCGTCTTGCCTGCCATTAATGGTTTATTATCGCTTTTCTGATCCATAGTTTTGTCTTTATACCATTTTGTTTATATTAAAGCTCAAAAACTTGTTCATTTAGCAAAACTTTACAATGTGCAGTTTTTGGATGTTGCGCGATTTCATTCATAATTTGTTCCCCTGCGCCTGGCTTCAGGTGTGTAATATAAACAATTGGTTGTTGATGTAAATAGTTTAATTCGTCAGCAAGTGTCATTGGACATAAATGTTTTGACTCGGCAGCTAGCAATGCATCTTGATTACTAAAAGCGGTTT
>CAXIBZ010000123.1:0-5454 GCA_964022105.1 uncultured Methylophilaceae bacterium | reverse complement strand
TTAAACATGACTTCGCTGAATTCAACCGCATAAATCATGAGCACTAATGAAGTGAGTGCCATGGCCAAAATAAGCCCAGCTAAGATAATAAAATCACGCAAAGTATAGTAATAATCACCGGGTAGATTCCAAGCGATAACCAACGTCGTTATGCAAGCCTGGAGCAATACAGCCATCGAAATCACTCCGCCAATACCCCAACTGCTGAAGCGCCATCCAATGAATATAATGGGCAGAAAAGCGATTGCGCTTGCCCAAATGGCCTTTTCTACCCAACGATTATCTTTCGCAACGGAGCCCTGCAGCGAGTATTTTTCTACCCGTTTTGCATTAAACATGCCCCAATAGGCACCTGCCCAACCTTCAATATTGACTTTCCATGGTTGGTCAAATGCTTCCATCAAATAATACTCGTAATCATCTACGTCGTTTTTAGCTAAGAATTCACGAATAAATCGTGCTTGATTGACTTCACTGGCTACAGAAGCGCCAATTGTTGGTCCACTGCTGGGCCAACCTACTTCAGTAATGACAATTCGTTTACGTGGGTAAGCTTGCATAAGCTCTTTATAGCGATCAAGCGCATATTGCGGTGCTTGTTCGACTGGCACCCCTTCATGATAGGGTAATAAATGTACTGCAATAAAATCTACATGCTTAACTAGGTTAGGATTTTTTAACCATACATGCCAAGGTTCAGCTGTTGATATAGGTACATCGGTGTCTTTTCTTACTTCATCAATATAAGCAATTAAATCCTCAACAGATTGGTCATTTCTCAACAAAACCTCATTACCAACAATGGCAGCTTCAATATTGTCGTAATAAAGCATTTTTTCTTTTAGTGCGGCTATCTCACGCCCATTTGCATACTCGTTACCATTAATCCAAGCACCTGCAATCACTGAAAGATCTTCTTTATCTGCTAGCGCAACAATCTCGCTATTTTCGATAGAGGTATAAATTCGTATCCGATTGGATAGTGTTTTGAGCAACTTAAGATCCCGTGCTAATTCTGCTGTATTGGGGTAACGTCTATCCAGTGGACTTTGATCGGCCTGATAACCACTGTAAGCAAAACCATGTACGATTGGGTTAACATTAATTAGAGGCAATGCTTGATTTGCAATTGCCCATACACCAAAGTGAATGGCCGCAAATGCAAAAGCAAACATTATTGGGAAGTATATTCGCTTTAATAATTGCATGATGTTATTTAGATTTTCTTATTGTTAACGTTGACACAGTCTGGCTCGGCCAATTTACATATGCTAACAAAGCACTCAATAGCAGCCAAGTTGCTGCAGCATTGTTGGTTACTTCTTTTGCATAACACAATACTGCAAACATAAGGACTAGCGCGGCAGGTAAAGCTTGTACCAAACAATTAATCATTGTTGTTTTTGGCTTTTCCAGTTCGAACATCATGATGAGCACAGGTAACACAAATAGTAGTATTGGAAAGTCACGATAACGCCCATCAAAGTAAATTAAATAGCCAGTCAATAGCGCGGCATAAAGAAAAACGAGCTTTAAACGCATCATAAGCTTATTAGTAGTTAAGTTAAGTTGCATTATGCGCAGTGGATGTATCAACATCATGAGCAATCCTGAGCTGAATAATCCACCAAGCGCTACACACTCTAGCCAATCCCGACTAGCACTTTGCACATATTCATAGGCTAAATACATCAACATACTGCCAAAACCGCCAAAAGCAGTTAGTCCAACTAATATGAATACACGCGACTCTGTTTGCTTTAATGCAATAGTTAGAAACAACGCGCTCCCAACTAATCCAATCATGAATAGCAGAAATTGGTCATGTCGCTCAGCTACTGCTTCAGTTAATGAGAATTTTGGTGCTAAGTCTGCTGATATCAAGCCCCAATAACCTCCCACCGTGCCTTCTAACTCCCTTTTCCAAGGCTGATCAATTGCTTCGATGATATTGTATTGCCAATTTTTTTCATTTGCTTTTTGTATAAATTCACGAATATAGCGCGCTTGATTAACAACACTCGGTATAGATTCACTGCGCTGGCGTCCAACTGAAGGCCAACCAGTTTCACCAATCAATATTGGCTTCGCAAACTGTCCCTCCATTATTTCCATGACTTTTTCAGTGTGTATTGCTGCCTCGTCAATACCAACTGGGTTATTTTCCCAATATGGCAATATATGAATAGTATGAAAATCAACATAATCCGCTATATTTTTATGTTTAAGCCAAAACTCCCATACATCTGCATACGTAATCGGTGTACTAGTCAGTGACTTAGCCAAAGCAAAGTAAGTTCGCATTGCCTCAGCATCTTGTTCTTGCCGTAAAAATACCTCATTACCAACAATCAATGCTTTTACTGTTTCTGGATAAGCATTAGCGACTTGCGCTGCATGCTTTATTTCCAATACATTATCGGTATCTGTCCAGCCTATCCAGGCTCCCAAATAAACTTGCATGCCCAATTTAGCAGCTGCTTCAGGCACATAATCCATCCCTTGACTAACAGAATATGTTCTAACGCAATGACTGATAGTGGAAAGCAATTTAAGGTCATCTTCAATTTGAGATGGCTTTATCCACGTCCCTTGAATCAAAGGCGAATCGCCTTTTCTATAATAAGGCGCATAAGAGACACATTGCAGTTTATCATGCGCTAGCTGAGGTGAAACAATTTCAACAGTCTGATTCTTTTGAAATACCCATAAAACAAGTGCTATCAACAACAACACATTGATTAAGCCATAAAACCACATGGCTTTTGTTACTTTAATTTGCATAAGGGTCCAGAGGCTACTTCTTTGAAAAAAATTTCATACAGGAACTGTTAATGACTAGACAAGTCTTATATGCATTAGGTTAGAATAATTAAATTAGGCGTATTATAGATTAGAAATTAATATACTGCTGTGACGTTACACTTTTTTACTATTAACAATTCTGTTACAAGCTACAATCTATTTTTAAATAAAAAAACAAGTACATGATCAAACAAACCCTAACTTTTATCTTCCTAATATCAAGTTCTATCTTAGCAATTGCAATGCCTCCCTTTACAGGTCATGACTTCAGCGGGAAGTACACATGCAAAGGTAACAACTCAAGCGTTGGAGACTACGAAGTTCAGGTTACGCTTAAACTAAACACAGTCATCAGCCATGACATTTATGGTGTTTACGACTTTAGTACAGAAAGCAACAATAAAGCGGCTTATGTGGGGCAGATTATGGCAAAAGGTAAACAGTTTGCCATGACTTTTAAGTTGCTAGGTGACAAAAAAGATTGGTTTAGTACTGGCATGGGTTACTTTAAAAAATCAGAGAAAAATCAATGGTTTTTTCATAACACTTATTACGAACCAGATGGGACAGGGGGGAACTTTGGAAATGATTACTGCCACTTGAACCCAAAGCCTAAACAAGAACAACCTAAACAAGAACAACCTAAACAAGAACAACCTAAACAAGAGCAGCCTAAACAAGAGCAACCTAAACAAGAGCAGCCTAAACAAACTCAAGAAGAGCAAAAAAAATCTTCCAAACCAGCGCCTAGCCCAAAAGAAAAAGAGAATCCTTAATAAGATATTGCTTTCAAATTGTATGGCTAACACCGTAAATGCAAGCTTTGATGCTAAAATTAGCAATAATCATACTTTTTAATTTTAGTTTAATTAGGGAACTGCATGAGCAAGTTAGTTGAAGTACTGGTGCCAGATATTGGCGACTTTGATAGTGTCGATATTATTGAAGTGATTGTAAAGGAAGGTGATACCATCGCCGTGGAAGATTCACTTATCACGGTAGAGTCTGACAAAGCCTCGATGGACATTCCTTCCTCACATGCAGGGCTTGTCAAAGAGATTAAAGTAAAAGTGGGAGACAAGGTCGCCAAAGGCAGCCTAATACTGACACTAGAAGCAGCAGAGCAAACAGCAGAAAAAGATAAGCCAGAAGCACCAGTAGCACAAATCACCACCCCTACTCCAGCACCCGCACCAGTTGCCGCAGCAACGCCCAAAGTAGCCACAGGTGACAATGACATCACAACACAACTTGTGGTGTTAGGCTCAGGCCCAGGTGGTTACACTGCTGCCTTTAGAGCAGCGGACTTAGGTTTAAAAGTTGTGCTCATTGAGCGTTATAGCACATTAGGCGGTGTCTGCTTGAATGTTGGCTGCATCCCTTCAAAAGCATTATTGCATACAGCAAAAGTCATTACAGAAGCAGAAGAAACAGAACAACATGGTTTAAGCTTTGGCAAACCGAACATAGACTTGGATAAACTACGTAACTGGAAATCCAATGATGTAGTCGGCAAACTCACTGGTGGTTTAACACAAATGGCGAAAGGCCGTGGCGTCACCGTAGTGCAAGGTGTTGGAATATTTACCAGTCCAAATCAAATTCTAGTCACCGCAGAAGATGGCAAAGTTACCAAAATTGGTTTTGACAATGCCATTATTGCCGCAGGCTCACAGGCAACAAAATTCCCAGGCTTGGATGAAAAAACAGCTAATGATGAACGCATCATGGACTCTACTGGCGCACTTGCACTAGCTGACATCCCTAAACGCATGCTGGTTATTGGTGGTGGCATTATTGGCCTCGAAATGGGTACAGTTTATGACGCCTTAGGCACCAAAGTCAGTGTTGTGGAATTTATGGACGGCTTAATCACAGGTTGTGATCGTGACCTCGTCCGGCCCTTGCAAAAACGCATGACCAAACGCTTTGAAAGCATCATGTTGTCAACTAAAGTTGCCAAGATGGAAGCTAAGAAAGATGGCATCCATGTCAGCTTTGAAGGCGAAAATGCACCTAAAGGCGTTGAGGTGTATGACCGGGTTCTCGTCTCTATTGGCCGCCGGCCTAATGGTAAAAACATCGGTGCAGAAAATGCTGGTGTAGCGGTAGATGACCGCGGCTTTATAGCTGTAGATAAACAAATGCGCACCAATGTGCCGCATATCTTCGCCATAGGCGATATTGTTGGTCAACCAATGTTGGCGCACAAAGCGACGCATGAGGCAAAAGTAGCCGCTGAAGTAATTGCGGGTGAAAAAGTCGAATTCGTAGCCAGCGTTATTCCAAGCGTCGCCTATACAGATCCAGAAGTGGCATGGGTAGGTGTCACTGAAACTGAGGCTAAAGAAAAAGGCATGGAGATAGACAAAGCTTCATTCCCTTGGGCAGCCAGTGGTCGCGCAATTTCTGTTGCACGAACAGAAGGGGCCACTAAACTTATTTTTGATAAAACTACGCACAGACTCATTGGTGCTGGCATCGTCGGTGTAAATGCTGGTGAGTTACTAGCAGAAGCCTGCCTAGCCATTGAAATGGGCGCTGATGCACATGATTTGGGCTTAACCATTCATGCCCACCCTACTCTTTCAGAAACTGTCTGTTTTGCCGCAGAGCTTAAAGAAGGCACCATTACCGACATGATGCCGC
>CAXIBZ010000122.1:0-5549 GCA_964022105.1 uncultured Methylophilaceae bacterium | reverse complement strand
CCAATGATAGTATGCTCTTCGCATGCGAAAGTAGGTCACTGCCAAGCTTTTATTTATATAAAAAAGCTCCATTCGGAGCTTTTTTAGTTTGTGCAATATTGATTTAGTATTTAGATGTGCGTATTGCTAGGTGAAATTTGCCAAGGTGCATTTCAATTAACTGAATTTATTGATATAATTGAGCGTTGTTTAGGGGCAGTAGTCCCTTTTTTTATTTCCGCGACTTTTGTGGAGATGAATGTAAAGGAAATACATTGCAGAGTTTGCAGAGTTTAGTTGAGAAAACAGTGACGCAGCTCGGATTTGAGTTGGTAGACCTCGAGCTTGCTAATCGAGGTAAGCTGTTACGCGTATTTATCGATAAGCTCGAACCGATAGATGCTAAAGATAGTATCAATATTGATGATTGCGTATTGGTTAGTAATCAATTAGGCAATGTATTAACAGTAGAACATGAGATTGATTACGATAGGCTTGAGGTTTCCTCGCCTGGCATGGATCGCGTGTTGAAAAAAGAAAAAGATTTTATAAGGTTCAAAGGTGAGCGTACGCAGATAAAGCTACGTGTGCCTTTGGTGCTGGATGGTAAAGAGCCAAGAAAGAACTTTTTAGGAATTCTATATGGCTTGGAAGATGGGTTAGTGCAAATAGAGTGTGATGGTGTTATGTATGCATTACCACTCAACAATATTGATAAAGCGCGACTGAGCCCTACATTTTAGTGAATAGAATTTAAGTCATTACTTTTTAGTCGGAGAGAGACGATGAGTCGAGATATATTATTATTGGTAGATGCTTTGGCACACGAGAAAAACGTGAGCAAAGAGATTGTATTTACTGCATTGGAACTGGCCTTGGCTTCAGCGACTAAAAAGAACCATGATGATAATGCCGATATTCGTGTTTCGATTGATCGTGAAACAGGGGCGTATAAAACTTACAGAAGATGGCAATATGTTGAATATGATTTGTTAGAAAGTTCAGATTATCAATTTGATGAAGAAGATGAGCGTGCAAAGGGTAGGCAGATTGGTGACTATTATGAAGAGCCTTTAGAGTCTATCGAATTTGGCCGTATTGGCGCACAAGCAGCTAAGCAAGTTATTTTGCAAAAAGTACGTGAGGCAGAGCGTGAGCAGATTTTAGAAGACTTTTTAGCACGTAACGAAACATTGGTTACGGGTGTTATTAAGCGGATGGAAAAAGGTAACGCTATTATTGAGGTCGGCCGTCTTGAGTGTGTGTTACCAAGAGAGTCAATGATTCCAAAAGAAAATTTACGAGTAGGTGACAGGGTTAGAGCCAACCTGTCTCGGATAGAGAGAAGTGGTCGTGGTCCGCAATTAATTTTATCGCGTGTTTCCCCTGACTTTTTAAAACGCTTATTTGAGTTAGAGGTGCCTGAAATAGAGGAAGGCCTGTTAGAGATTCGCTCCGCAGCGCGCGATCCAGGATTGCGTTCAAAAATTGCTGTTAAAGCTAACGATCAACGACTAGACCCAGTGGGTACCTGTGTGGGTATGCGTGGGTCACGTGTGCAAGCAGTTACCAGTGAGCTGGCAGGCGAGCGTGTTGATATCGTGCTATGGAGCATGGAGCCAGCGCAATTTGTGATTAATGCAATGGCGCCTGCTGAAGTGTCTAGCATTGTAGTAAACGAAGATACGCATAGTATGGATGTGGTTGTTGATGAAGAGCAGTTGGCACTAGCGATTGGCCGTAGTGGCCAAAATGTACGACTTGCTTCAGAGTTGACAGGTTGGACGCTGAATATTTTGACGGAAGAAGAAGCAGCGCAAAAGAATCAGGACGAATATGCTAATGTAAGCCAGCTATTTATGGAAAAGCTGGATGTAGACGAAGAAGTAGCAGATATTTTAGTGCATGAGGGGTTTAGTACTTTAGAAGAGATTGCTTATGTGCCAATTTCTGAAATGATGGAAATTGAAGCATTTGATGAAGATACCATTAATGAGCTTCGTGCTCGTGCGCGGGCAGCATTGTTGACAGAAGCGATTGCTAAAGAAGAAAAATTGGATGATCCCGCCGAAGATTTATTGAAAATGGAAGGTATGGACGAAGAAACTGCCGCGCTATTGGCATCAAAAGAGATAATCACGATGAATGATTTGGCAGAGTTAGCAGTCGATGAGTTAGTAGAGTTAAGCGGTATGGATGAGGAGCGTGCAAAGACGCTGATTATGACAGCTCGCGCACCTTGGTTCGAGTAAGTCATGGGTTTAATCATGACTTAGAGAATAATTTAAAAGTAGTAAAAGAAAAGTAGAGACTGGAGCAGTACATGGCACAATCAACCGTTTTACAATTCGCTAAAGAGTTGGGATTACCAACGGCTTTGCTATTGGAGCAATTGAAGAGCGCGGGCGTAAATAAATCTGCTGTCGACGATCAGTTAGATGAGGCTGATAAGACAGCATTGTTAGATTATTTACGTAAAGAGCATGGTGCAGTCCAAGCTCCAAAAAATAAGATTACGTTAACACGCAGACAGAATACTGAGATTAAGAAAACTGATAGTGAAGGACGTGCTCGTACTATCCAAGTGGAAGTACGTAAGAAACGTGTCTTAATGCGTAATGAAGAAATCAAAGAAACGCCCAAGCCAGTTGAAGAAGAGCCAATTAAGGTCGATGAGCCAGTTATTGAAACTAAGGCTGATATAACGCCTGAACCTGTGATTGAATCCATGCCAGAAGTTGAGGAAAAGGCTGAGCCAGTTCAGGATGAGCTCGAAACAACTAAGCAGGATAAAGAAGACTCTGTCGTTAAACGTAAAAAACAGGTTTTAACACCTGAGCAAATTGCAATCCGCGAACAGGAAGCTGAACGTCATGCTAAGTTGATTGCATTCCAACAAGAGGATTTGCGCAAAAAAGAAGAGTTGAAAAGAAGAAGAGCGGAAGAAGAGCAAAGACGTAAAGATGAAGCAGAGGAAGCAGCTAAGGAGAAAGCAAGAAATCTGAGCGAAGGCACCTTACATAAGCCAGCTGGAAAAGATGGGGTCAAATCCTCTGGAAAAGATGCTAAGAAAAATAAGAGCGATAATAATGACTGGAATGATAAAGAAAATCGTAAACGCGGTTTAAAAACGCGTGGTGCGGCACCTGTTGGCAACGGATGGAGAACGCCTAAAGGTAAAAACAAGAGACGTGACAACAGAGAGGAAGAGCATGCATTTACGGCACCAACAGAGCCTGTTGTGCATGAGGTATTGATCCCAGAGACCATTACAGTTTCTGAATTAGCCAAGAAAATGGCCATTAAAGCCAGTGAAGTCATTAAAACCTTCATGGGCATGGGCATGATGGTAACTATTAACCAGGTGTTGCATCAAGAGACCGCTATTATAGTTGTTGAGGAAATGGGTCATAAAGCAACTGCAGCAGCAGATAATGATCCAGAAACATTCCTTGAAGAAACTGAGCATGCGGATGCTGTTCTAGAACCGCGGCCGCCAGTGGTTACAGTTATGGGGCACGTTGACCATGGTAAGACGTCTTTGTTGGATTATATTAGGGCAAGTCGTGTAGCCGGCGGAGAGGCTGGAGGAATTACACAGCATATTGGTGCTTACCATGTAGAAACCCCAAACGGAATGGTGACTTTCTTAGATACTCCAGGACATGAGGCATTTACTGCGATGCGTGCGCGAGGTGCAAAAGCGACTGATGTTGTGATTTTAGTGGTTTCTGCCGATGATGGTGTGATGCCACAGACAAAAGAAGCGATTCATCATGCAAAAGCAGGTAATGTACCATTAGTGGTTGCCATAAACAAAATTGATAAACCAGAAGCTGATCCAGAACGCGTAAAAATGGAATTGGTTTCTGAAGAGGTTGTGCCTGAGGACTTTGGGGGTGATACCATGTTCCGAAATGTTTCAGCTAAAACAGGTCAAGGTATTGACGAGCTTCTAGAGGCGGTTTTATTACAGGCTGAAATTTTAGAGTTGAAAGCCGCAAAGAATATCCCAGCTAAAGGTTTGGTTGTTGAAGGTCGTTTGGATAAGGGGCGTGGTCCCGTATCAACCATCTTAGTGCAGTCGGGCACTTTAAAGCGAGGCGATATGCTACTTGCAGGTAGTACTTATGGTCGCGTACGTGCCATGTTGGATGAGACAGGTGCAGAAATTAAAGAAGCTGGACCATCTATACCAGTAGAAGTATTGGGATTGTCTGATGTGCCAGCTTCTGGAGAAGAAGTAATCGTTCTGAATGATGAACGAAAAGCACGTGAAATTGCAATGTTCCGTCAGGGTAAATTCCGAGATGTTAAGTTTGCAAAACAACAGGCAGCTAAACTTGAAAATATGATGGGCCAAATGACTGATGGTGAAGTTAAAACGCTAGGCTTAATTATTAAATCAGATGTCCAAGGCTCTAATGAAGCTTTGGAAACCAGTTTGCTTAAATTAGCGAATGAAGAAGTTAGGGTTAATATCATTCACACAGGTGTTGGTGCAATTAGCGAGTCAGATGTTAACTTGGCTGTTGCTTCAAATGCATTGTTAATCGGCTTTAATGTCCGTGCCGATGCAGGCGCGCGAAAACTAATTGAAGCCAATGATGTTGATGTCCGTTATTACAATATTATTTATGAAGCTGTTGATGAAATAAAAGCAGCATTGGGTGGTATGTTGGCGCCTGAGCAAAGAGAAAGCATCATTGGCAGTGTAGAAGTGCGTGAAGTGTTCCGCATATCAAAAATTGGTGCTGTAGCTGGCTGTTATGTGCGTGATGGACGCATCACAATTGATTCTAAAGTACGTGTGCTGCGTGATAATGTCATTATCCATACAGGTGAATTAGACTCATTGAAACGCTTCAAAGATGACGTTAAAGAAGTGAAGAATAACTTTGAATGTGGTTTGTCAATTAAAGGTTATAACGATCTTGAAGTGGGTGACATGTTAGAAGTATATGAAGTCCAACAAATTGCACGTACACTCTAAGCGTATTGGATAATTAATTGGCAAAAGCGTTTTCTAGATCAAACCGTATAGCGGAACAAATGCGCCGCGAACTAGCGGATTTATTGCAGTTCGAAGTTAAAGACCCGAGAATTGGTATGGTGACTATCACAGAGGTGGAAGTCACAGGTGATATGGCGCATGCCAAAGTTTTTTACAGCGCAGCAGAAGGAACGCCTGAACTGCAAGCTGGTCTGGAAAAGTCAGCAGGCTTTTTACGCTCACAAGTCGCAAAACGAATGTTGTTGCGTACGGTACCACAATTACATTTTGAGTATGATGCATCAACTGACTATGGCATGAAAATGACAAAGCTGATTGATGAGGCCTTAGCGGACAGTGCAAATAACTCAGAAGACAATCAAGACTAAAAGCATTGCAGTTCAAGCGTATTAAAAGAAATATTCATGGCGTTCTGTTGTTAGATAAGCCACTTGGCTATTCTTCAAACCAAGCATTACAAAAAGTTAAATGGCTATTCCAAGCCAGTAAAGCCGGGCATACTGGCACGTTAGACCCACTTGCAACAGGTCTTCTACCAATCTGTTTAGGTGAGGCG
>CAXIBZ010000121.1:0-5570 GCA_964022105.1 uncultured Methylophilaceae bacterium | reverse complement strand
AGCTAGCCTACGCATCGCGACACGCTGACTATTTAGTGATGGCGAAGGTCGGTATCCTATCTGCATCTTTAATTGCTGGTGTCATTGGCTATTTCTGGTTGCTGACAGTAGCAAAAAGAAGTCAATAATTTTTAAAGGCTTAATTTAGTGGCGATAATACGTTATTATCGCTTTTCAATAGGCACGAAATCACGCTTGGTTTCACCTGTATAAAGTTGGCGTGGACGGCCGATTTTATGGGCAGGGTCACTATGCATTTCATGCCACTGCGCAATCCAACCTGCAGTTCTTGCAAGTGCAAAGATAGCAGTAAACATGGAGTTTGGAATACCCATTGCGCGCATAACAATACCACTGTAGAAGTCTACATTTGGGTAAAGTTTACGCTTCACAAAATAGTCGTCCTCTATGGCGATTTTTTCTAATTTCATGGCTAGTTTAAACATTGGATCATGATGCAGTCCTAGTTCGTTTAACACTTCATGGCAGGTTTCACGCATAATTGCGGCGCGTGGGTCCATATTTCGATAAACGCGGTGACCAAAGCCCATTAGTCGGAAACTATCATTTTTATCTTTTGCTCGCTTGATATCTTCATCAATGCGACTAACGTCACCAATTTCGTCCATCATTTTTACTGTCGCCTCATTGGCACCGCCATGCGCTGGTCCCCATAATGAAGCAATACCTGCGGCAATACAGGCAAAAGGGTTAGCACCGCTAGAACCAACTAAACGAACTGTTGATGTTGAAGCATTTTGTTCATGATCGGCATGTAAAATCAGAATTCGCTCAAATGCTTTCGATACTACTGGATTAACAACGTATTCCTCACAAGGTGTTGCAAACATCATATGCAAAAAGTTTTCCGCATACGATAGTTTATTTTGTGGATAAATAAAAGGCTGACCATTAGTGTATTTATAGCTCCATGCCGCAATTGTTGGTGCTTTTGCTAATAAGCGAATAGCCGCAATTTCACGTAGTTTAGGGTCGGAGACATCAGTATGCTCTGGATAAAAGGCAGCCATTGCACCGACGACAGACACCATTACTGCCATTGGGTGTGCATCGCGTCGAAATCCTCTAAAAACGTTATTCATTTGGTCGTGTAGCATTGTATGGCGCTCAACGGCCGTTCTAAACGTTTTATTTTCTTCTATATTGGGTAACTGACCTTTAATAAGCAGGTGCGCTACTTCTAAAAAATCACAGTTTTCTACAAGTTGTTCAATCGGGTAGCCGCGATGATAAAGCAAGCCCTTTTCACCATTTATAAAGGTAATATTTGAATTACAGGAGGCGGTTGATAAAAAACCTGGATCATAGGTATAAACACCATGTTTTCCAAGTGTTCGTATATCAATAACATCGTTGCCTAATGTGCCAGATAGTACCGGTAGTTCAACAGGTTCTTTATCGTTATCAAACGTAATGGTCGCTTTGGTTGGTTTTGTTGCCATATGAAACTCTTAAATAATTTGGAAGGTTGAGATTATTATACGCAACCCTATTAAAAAGTTGAGTAAAAAATTGTATAACAGAATTATTAAGCTTGATATATTGCGCCCAAGACACGGGACGCTATAGCACCAGTTACAGAGGGCAGGTTGCTAGATTTTTTCTCAATCGCTTGTTTTGCAAGCCATGCGAACGCTACTGCTTCAACCCAGTCAACGTCAACACCAATCTCCTTAGTTGTGAACAAAGGCATTGTATCTAGTTTTGAACGAATAGAAGCGACGAGAAGTTGATTGCGAGCACCACCACCACATAAATATACTTCTTCTACTTCAGGGCAGTATTGTTGTAATGCTAAACAGATACTTTGACCAGTCAATTCAGTTAATGTACGCGCAATATCTTCCGCTGGATAGTTTTTATTTGTAATGTATGGTTCTAGCCACGACTGGTTGAATAAATCTCGACCAGTACTTTTGGGTGGGATTAGTGAAAAATAAGCATCGCCTAAAAACTGCTCTAGTAAATGGTCGATGATCTTACCTGTTGCTGCCCAGATGCCATTGTCATCATATGCTTTATTGAGTACGCGCTCTACCCAATAATCAATAAGCATGTTGCCCGGGCCAGAGTCAAAGCCAATTACGCCTCCATCTTTTGCTAAATAGCTAATATTAGCAATGCCTCCTATATTGATAATGGCGCGATTTTTTGTTGTACTAGCAAAAATAGCATGGTGAAAAGCAGGGACTAGCGGAGCACCTTCACCACCTGCGGCAATATCACGACTGCGAAAATCACCAACGACACTTATATTGGTTAGTTCTGCCAATAAGGCGTTATTACCCAGCTGAATAGTGTAACCAACTGTATTATTATATTTAGGTTGATGTCTGATTGTTTGACCATGGCATCCAATAGCGATGACATCATTAGCAGTAAGTGCGTTTTTATCAAGCAGTGCGTGAATAGACTCTGCATACAAAAAAGCTAATTTATTGGCGATAAGTGCAGATTGTTCAAGTTCGTTATCAGAAGGAAAGTGTAGTTTAAGTAATGCATGTTTGATGCTATCAGGATAAGCTTGAAAATGCGTAGAAATTACTTTGCACTGCTCTCCTGTGAAGTCGGTCAATGCAACATCAATACCATCTAGACTGCTGCCAGACATGACACCAATATAGTATTGGTTGGCTGGCATGCTCTAGTTGCTAGAAGCGATCAAATTGCGATTAAGCATTTCTATTTTTGCTAAATATTCAATTGCTTGAGCATCAAATTCTCTTCTATATTTAGCTTCTAATGGAACGCTGGTCGGCAGTGGAACAGTCATCGGATCACGATGCTGACCATTTAAAAGAAATTCGTAGTGTAAATGCGGCCCAGTCGCTAAACCTGTCATCCCTACATAACCAATAATATCACCTTGCTCTACTTTACTACCCGTTTGAATACCTTTAGCAAAGCCGTTTAAATGGCCATATAGTGTTTTGATGCCATTCGGATGTTTAAGGATAATAACGTTACCATAGCCACCCTTACGCCCTTTAAAAGCGACAACACCATCACCAGAAGCTTTAACACGCGTACCTTTACGTGCTGCCAGGTCTACACCTTTGTGCGCTCTTACGCGATGCAACACAGGGTGGTAACGACCTCGGCTGAATGAAGAACTTACTCGAGTAAATTCCAATGGTGAGCGTAAAAAGGATTTATGCAAACTTTCACCTTCTGGTGTGTAATAGGCATACTTGCTACCTGCTTTACCAAAATGAATTGCTTGGTATTCCTTACCGTTATTGATGAATTCTACAGCCAGTACATCACCAATTTTTACGCGTTCGCCAGCATTATAAAAAGCTTCATATACAACATTGAATCTGTCTCCAGACCTTAAGTCTTGGGTGAAATCTATTTGGCTAGAAAAAATATCGGCTATTTTCAAGGCTACTTGATCTGGAATGCCAGCATCATCTGTTGCGCCAAATAAGGAGTTTCTGATCGTTGCAGATTTGTAGACTTCGTGTTTCTCCAAATCCAAAGTTTTTGTTTCTACTTGGTAACCTTGTGGGGTAAGTTCTGCAACTAGAATTTGATTCTCGGGGAGCTCATATTCCAAATGAAGCAGTCGACCCTCTTGGTTGGTTTTGATTTCTACTGTCCTGCCAGGGATAAGTTGCGTGTTAATTGCGTTTGAAGATGGGCTTAACATTAAATAAGTCATGGCATCGTCATCATGCACACCCATTCGGCCAAATAATTTTTCTAAACTATCCTTGTTGCGTACCACATCCATTTGCCAAAAAATATCATTTTCCATCTCGGAGGCGATGGGTAATGGTAAAACAATATCACTGACCACAGTTTTGATAGGAATATAGCCAGCTTCTGTATCAGGTGCAGCACTTAAGGTCGTAATTAAAACGACAATAGGTAGCAATAATGCAAAAAACATCCAGTGTAATTTCATTTTGCTAACAGACAGAAATTTGTTTTGCGTTAAAATAGAACGCTTAGCATTAGGTTTGTTTTGGTGCATATAGTTAACTAATCAATTATATAAGTACTTGAATTAAGAGTGCATGTTAGCAGAAATTTTAAATAATTAAAAAATAACCGCAATTTAATAGACACTCTTTCAATAAAATTTGGGAAAAACAGTGAATACGGATATTGAACAATCATTAGCCATTATTAAACGTGGTGCCGATGAACTCTTAATAGAATCAGAATTAATTGAGAAGTTCAAAAAAGGCAAACCACTCAGAGTCAAAGCAGGATTTGACCCTACAGCCCCAGATTTGCATTTAGGCCACACAGTGCTGATTAATAAGCTACGCCAATTTCAAGATTTAGGGCATCACGTTTTGTTTCTCATTGGCGACTTTACAGGCATGATTGGTGACCCAACTGGCAAAAGCGCCACACGACCACCATTGACGCCTGAGCAAGTGCGGGAGAATGCGCAATCTTATGCCGAGCAGGTTTTTAAAATCCTGGATAAAGATAAAACAGAAATTGTTTTTAACTCAACATGGCTAACAGACTTAGGCGCTGCAGGTATGCTTAAATTGGCGGCGAGCCTCACAGTTGCAAGAATGCTTGAGCGTGACGATTTTTCAAAACGCTTTAAGAGCAATCAGCCAATCGCGATTCACGAGTTTATGTATCCGCTATTGCAAGGCCACGACTCGGTTGCTTTAAAGGCCGATGTAGAGCTAGGTGGCACCGATCAAAAGTTTAATCTACTGATGGGGCGTGAATTACAAAAGCAAGCGGGCATGAGTCAACAGTGTGTCCTTACTATGCCATTATTGGAGGGTTTGGATGGCGTCAATAAAATGTCCAAGTCTTTGGGTAACTACATCGGCATCAATGAACCGCCAGAAATTATATTTGCTAAATTAATGTCAATCTCAGATGATTTGATGTGGCGCTATATAGAACTACTATCGTTTGAATCATTAGAAACCATCGCTGCTTGGAAAGCAGAAGTCGAGGCAGGTGAAAATCCGCGCAATATTAAAGTGCGCTTTGCGCAAGAAATTGTGGCACGTTTTCATAGCAAAGCTGATGCGAATAAGGCGTTAGATGATTTTCAAACCCGTGCTAAAGGGGGTATCCCAGATGAAGTACCAGAGGTCAGTTTAACAATTGAAGAAGAAAGTATAGGTATTGCGCAATTGCTAAAAATGGCTGGCTTGGTTGAGAGCACTAGTGAGGCGATGCGCATCATTAAGCAGGGTGGCGTCAAAATTGATAGTGAAAAAATAGAGGATAAAAATTTACAAACCAATAAAGGGGCAACAGTAATTGCACAGGTCGGAAAACGTAAATTTGCCAAAATTACATTAAACTAGTTCAACTGATTAAGGGTTGATATGGAAATTTCAGATGAGTTTTTAAAATGGGTGGAGGTTATTTTCACAAAAGAGTGGTTTCAAATTGGCGAAACCTCTATCACTTTATCCACTATTTTGGGCCTTATCCTCATTCTTATATTCGTCAACTGGATTGGCAAGCTAGTTGAAAAGTTAATAAAAAAAAAATAAAAAACAAGTGCAGGAAGCACTCTAAGCCGTTCAAGTCTCTATGCGCTCAGTCGTATT
>CAXIBZ010000120.1:0-5588 GCA_964022105.1 uncultured Methylophilaceae bacterium | reverse complement strand
AGCCAATGTGCTTGCACGGTCTAAATCGTGTGTGTTGTAACCTGGGACATAAAGCATAGAGCGTCTCGGTCTTATATGTTTATTCATCATGATATCGGTTTGAATAATTAATAATGTTCGATTATATAGTTAAATAAATGTCTGTCAACATATATCTTATGTCTTATATAAGATATAAAATATATAGACAATCAATATTGTTATATGATATAAAGTAACAAAACCATTTATGAATGGCGAATGCCTTTAATAAGGAAGTTAATTCTTTTAAATATATTGACTGATAGGTTGCTAGCATGGATAAACAGCAAAATTCACCCAATTACCGCCCGCTATACGATCAAATTAAGGTCTTGATCACACAGAGTTTGATCGGTGGGGAATGGCGTCCCGGTGAGATGATTCCCAGTGAGGTTGAATTGGCAGCAAGATATAAAGTTAGCCAAGGTACGGTTAGAAAGGCTATTGATAGCCTGGCAACAGAAAATATTGTCATTCGTCGTCAAGGTAAAGGTACTTTTGTCGCGACGCATAAAGAGGATGACATAAAACTACGTTTTTTGCGTTTGACAGCAGAAACTGGTCAAAAAGAATTGTTAAATAATGAGTTTATCTCCTGCACTAAATCAAAAGCTGGCGCATATATTGCAAAAATTTTAGAAATGAAAGCAAGTGCAACCATTATTGAGATTAAACGGTTGCTGACATTTTCTGGGAGGCCATTAATACATGATCATATTATCGTGCCTGCACATGCTTTTAAAGGTTTAAATAAAGCGAAGGTTGAGGAAAGTGGTGGCTCTATGTATAGCATGTATGAGTCTCAGTTTGGTGTAAGGATGGTGAGGGCAGAAGAACGTTTGAAAGCTGTGGCAGCGGAGATAGACGTTGCAAAAGCATTGGGTCTAAAAGTAGGTCATCCATTGCTGAGCATAGAAAGGGTATCCTTTACCTATGGTGATAAACCGATGGAGTGGCGGTTGGGGTTGTGTCTGACAGATGACCACCATTACATGAGCGAACTAGAATAAAAATGCACATTTCATCTCAATCGCTTTGTTGCTCACTTTTTTGCTTGCTTATGTACGGTTGTGTACACCGCGCTTCGCAAAAAAGTTTGCGCCTTGCGCTTGAGCGAACTCTGCATTTTTAAATGAAAAGTAAAGCGCTTTAATGCGCAGTATAAAAGAGGTAAAAAATGGATGACTTAAAAAAACGCGCGTTGGATTACCACCAATTTCCTACACCTGGGAAGTTGAGCGTAGAGTCGTCCAAACCCTGTGCCACACAAGATGATTTGTCGTTGGCTTATACACCTGGCGTAGCTGTACCAGTATTGGAAATAAAAGAGAATCCAGCTGCTGCTTATCAGTACACTAATAAAGGTAACTTGGTTGCCGTGATAACGGATGGTTCTGCGGTATTGGGGCTAGGTAATACTGGCGCATTAGCCAGCAAACCTGTGATGGAAGGCAAAGGGGTACTGTTCAAACGGTTTGCTGGTATTGATGTGTTTGATATTGAGGTGGATGCTTCATCGCCAGATGCGTTTATTCAAACGGTTATTAATATTGCGCCAACCTTTGGCGGTATCAATCTAGAGGATATTGCTGCGCCACATTGTTTTTATATTGAAAAAGTACTCAAAGAAAAATTGGACATCCCCGTTTTTCATGATGACCAGCATGGCACAGCCGTTATCGTGGCTGCAGCGTTACTAAACGCATTGCAACTGCAAGCAAAGCAGATTGATAGTGTGAAAATAGTCTTTTTAGGAGCAGGTGCTGCAGGCTGCTCATGTGCCAAGTTGTTGAAAAGCATGGGTGCAAAAAACATCGTGATGGTTGATCGTCAGGGTGTGCTGGATACCAATCGACAAGACTTGCATGAAAACAATCAAGATTTGGCAGTAAAGCCTAGTGCTATGAAAACATTGGCAGATGCCATGCAAGACGCTGATGTGTTCATCGGCGTATCTGCGAAAAATGCGCTAGATGTAAGTTTAATTAAAGGTATGGCTAATAAGCCAGTTATTTTTGCACTGGCAAACCCAGACCCCGAAGTGCTGCCAAGCCTTGCCCATGCTGTTCGCGATGACATTATTATGGCTACTGGACGTAGCGATTTTCCTAATCAGGTCAACAATGCACTCTGTTTTCCCTATTTGTTCCGTGGGGCATTAGATGCGAAAGCAAAAAAAATCACAGAAGAAATGAAAGTGGCCGCCGCTAGAGCATTAAGTGAGTTAGCGCACGAACCAGTGCCTGAAGAGGTCTTAAAAGCATACAACTTAACTGAGTTGTCATTTGGGCCTGAATACATTATTCCAAAACCATTTGATCCAAGATTGCTCGAAAAGGTATCAACTGCTGTAAAAGAGGCTGCGTTATTATGAGTGAGCATTTGAAAAATCATAGGCCTAAGAACCTAAATTTATTCACGATACGTTTGCCGATAAACGCATTGGTTTCCATTTTACATCGTGTCAGTGGCATGGCTTTATTTGCTATGTTGCCATTCTTGCTACTTCTGATGCATAGCTCATTATCCAGCGAAGATGGATTTAATCTTGCTATTAATGTTTTAGATTTTTGGTTAGTCAAGTTGGTTTTAATAGGCTTGGCTTGGGCTTTTTTTCATCATTTCTATGCAGGCTTGAGACATTTAGCACAGGACCTGCATTGGATGCATGGGCTTAATCAGGCACGCTATTCAAGCAAGATAATCATGGGTTTGGTTGCTGTCTCTGTTATTTATTTTGCGATTTTAATTTGGTGATGATTAGATGTTGTTCGAATTATTAACAAAACGATATCCTGGCATGCGCGTTTGGCTGCTACAACGAGTTACAGCAGTCTATATGGCGGTTTATGTGCCATTTGTGATGGGTTATTTGCTAATTAACAAGCCACATAGTTATGTTGCGTGGGTGGAACTTAATTCAGCTTGTTGGCTAAAGGTTTTAAGCTCTTTGTTCTTTTTGAGTTTGTGCTTGCATGCTTGGGTGGGGGTTCGTGACGTGTTTAGAGACTATGTCCCTAACACAATGCTTCGTCATGGTTTGCAGCTAATAGTCGAAATCGGTTTAATCGCTTGCTTAATTTGGTCAGTATATATTTTTTGTTGTTTTTAGATGGCACTAGAAAAATACCAGTTTGATGCTGTGATTGTTGGCGGAGGTGGCGCTGGTTTGCGCTCTGCATTGCAGCTTGCTCAGTCAGGTGTAAAAGTCGCTGTGCTATCAAAATTGTTCCCGACAAGGTCGCACACTGTGGCTGCACAGGGGGGTATTGCTGCGGCTTTAGGTAATGTTTCAGAAGATAAATGGTTATGGCATATGTATGACACCATCAAGGGGTCTGATTTTCTGGGAGACCAAGATGCCATTGAATTTATGTGTAAAAACGCAGCAAAAGCCATTATTGAGTTAGAGCACTTTGGTATGCCATTTGACCGCTTAGAAAATGGCAAAATCTTTCAGCGACCTTTTGGTGGGATGACGCAGAACTTTGGCGAATCGCCGATATCGCGTACTTGTGCAGTGGCCGATAGAACCGGACATGCTATGTTGCATACCTTGTATCAGCGTAATGTGCATGCCAATACAAAGTTTTTTATAGAGTGGTATGCGCTGGATTTAATTCGTGATGCTGATGGTGATGTGCTGGGCGTAATTGCGCTGGAAATAGAAACAGGTGAAGTATGTATCTTTGAAGCAAAAACTACTTTGTTAGCAACAGGTGGAGCTGGGCGCATCTTTCAAGCAAGTACTAACGCCTTTGCTAATACTGGCGATGGTTTGGGTATGGCTGCGCGCGCTGGTATACCGTTGCAGGACATGGAGTTTTGGCAGTTCCACCCGACAGGTGTGTTACATGCTGGCGTGCTGATTACTGAGGGCGTTAGAGGTGAGGGCGGCTATTTAGTGAATTCGGAAGGTGAACGCTTTATGGAGCGATATGCACCAACAGCAAAAGACCTTGCCAGCCGAGATGTTGTTTCTCGAGCTTCAGCAACTGAGATTAAAGAAGGCCGAGGTGTTGGTGCTGGTAAAAATGCGGTCTACTTAAAGCTTGACCATCTAGGTGAGGATGTGATTGATCAGCGCTTGCCAGGTATTCGCCAAATCGCACAAACATTCGCCAATGTAGATCCTGTGAAAGATCCTATTCCAGTGGTGCCAACAGCACATTATATGATGGGTGGGTTGCCTGTGAACTTAAACGGGCAAGTGATCGTACCGCATGGCGATGGACAGCAAGTAGTTAATGGTCTTTATGCAGTAGGCGAATGTGCTTGCATATCGGTGCATGGTGCTAATCGCCTTGGATCTAATTCATTATTGGATTTGGTGGTCTTTGGCAAATCGACAGGTGAGCATATTGCTAAAACAGTTCAAACAATCCAATCACACAAACCGCTACCTAAGGATGTTGGCGATAGCACTCTAGCGAGACTGGCGCGTTATGAGCAAGCAGAAGGTGAAAATTTAATGCAGGTACGCTTGGATATGCGTCAAGTAATGCAGGAAAACTGTGGTGTTTTCCGATTCCCTGATTTATTAGAAAAAGGCGTTGAAGAAATCAATGCTGTAGCAGAGCGCGTAGCGCACGTTGTTATAAAAGATAAAAGCAAGGTATTTAACACAGCACGTATTGAAGCACTTGAGTTAGATAATTTAATGGAGGTTGCACTAGCAACCATGCACGCGGCATATAACCGTAAAGAAAGTCGTGGGGCACATGCACGAGAAGACTTTGAAGAACGAGATGATACAAACTGGTTAACGCACTCTCTTTATTACCGTGAAAACCATCAGCTTAAATATAAGCCAGTGCAATTACAGCCATTAACGGTGCCATCTTTTGAGCCTAAAGCGAGGGTTTATTAATCATGAAGTTATCTATTTATCGATTTAATCCTGACACAGATAAAAAGCCTTATATGCAAGACTACGACATTGATTTGCAAGAGGGTGATCATATGCTGTTGGATGCCTTGCTAAGGGTTAAGCACCAAGATCCTAGCTTAAGCTTGCGTAAGTCATGCCGAGAAGGTGTCTGCGGTAGCGATGCGTTAAATATTAATGGCAAAAATGGGCTGGCTTGCATTACGCGGATAGTAGATTTAACCGAGACAGTAGTGGTAAGACCGTTGCCAGGTATGCCTGTGATTCGAGACTTGGTTGTGGATATGGCGCAGTTCTATGAGCATTACAACTCGGTCAAGCCTTATTTGCAAAATAATGACCCATTGCCAGAGACTGAGCGGCTACAAAGCCCAGAGGATAGGGCAAAGCTTGATGGTTTATATGAATGTATTCTATGCGGCGCTTGTACGACGTCATGCCCAAGCTTTTGGTGGAATCCGGATAAGTTTGTTGGTCCTGCAGGTTTGTTACAGGCTTATCGATTTATTGTGGACTCAAGAGATCAGGCTGAAGAAGAGCGTTTGGAAAATCTGGAAGATCCTTACCGCTTATACCGCTGCCACAATATTATGAATTGTGTCGAAGTTTGTCCTAAAAAGCTAAACCCTAACGATGCAATATCAAAAATAAAAGACTTGAAAATAGAGCGCGCAAAAGA
>CAXIBZ010000119.1:0-5593 GCA_964022105.1 uncultured Methylophilaceae bacterium | reverse complement strand
GCTAAAAGCAATGATACGCGCTTTAGCGACAAGTCAGCTAAAAGCCGAACGCCACGCAACGACAATCGATCAAATGAAGTCAACGGTAATAGCGTGCATTACACGAAGGACACCAACCTACAATTTGCAAAAGAAGTAGCGCGTGGTGCTGGCAATGGTCGCCATCAACATAGTCGCAATGCTGCTAGCAAAGGGTCTGCAACAATATCAAATGAAAAATTTGGTAATCCACGACCAAAACGTAATGATAGTAATACTGGCAACCATGCACCGCGTCGTGCAAATAATGATGGTGCAAGACGTTCACGTAACTTTGCTTAATTTCGCTTATGACAGATAAAATCGAAATCAACCAAATAGAAATAGACCTAGCAAAAGAAGCAGAATCACCTAAATTTGACTCGCTTGGTCTTGCAGCACCTATATTACAAGCAATTATAGATACAGGTTATACAACGCCAACGCCGATTCAAGCCAAAGCGATTCCTGTTGTCTTAACAGGTGTTGACATTATGGCTGGGGCACAAACAGGGACAGGTAAAACAGCTGCTTTTACCCTACCGATCCTCCACCAACTGCTACCAGCGGCAAACACCAGTACATCACCAGCAAAACATCCAGTACGCGCACTTGTGCTGGCACCGACACGTGAACTGGCGATCCAAGTTGAGGAGAATGTTAAAGTTTATGCAAAAAACACCTCTTTAAGAAGTCTTGTTGTTTTTGGCGGTGTTGATATTAAAAAACAAACACCATCATTAAAAGCTGGTGTAGAAATTTTAGTCGCTACACCGGGTCGCCTGCTAGATCATATTGAACAGAAAACCGTGCAGTTGAACCACGTCCAATACCTAGTATTGGACGAGGCCGACCGAATGCTCGATATGGGCTTTATGCCTGACTTGAAAAAAATATTAGCCTTGCTGCCTAAGCAACGTCAAACCCTAATGTTTTCAGCTACCTTTTCAAAAGAAATCAAAAAATTATCAGATGATTTTTTAAGAAACCCTGCTTTAATCGAGGTCGCGCGTAGCAATGCTACATCAGAAAACGTACAGCAAAAAGCTTATCAAGCCGATCAAAAACAAAAGCAAAGTGCTTTGGTCACTTTACTTAAAGAGCAAGACAACCAACAAGCCATTGTTTTTACGAAAACGAAAATAACAGCAAGCAAGCTAAGTCGTGCATTAGAAAAAGCGGGTATTAAAGCCGATGCAATACATGGTGATAAAAACCAGAAAGAGCGTATCGCCGCGTTAGACGCCTTTAAACAAGGTGCTATTACTGTTTTAGTCGCAACAGATGTTGCAGCACGCGGCTTGGATATTAATGATTTGCCAATGGTTATTAATTATGAGATTCCATCAGCGCCTGAAGATTATGTGCATCGTATCGGTCGAACTGGTCGCGCGGGGGCCAGTGGTATCGCGATTTCATTAGTGTCTGAAGAGGAAGAAAAATATTTTATTGAGATTGAAAAACTGATTAAAAAAAATATTCCTAGGGAAAGACTAACGAACAATGATGCAAACTTTCAGGACCAAAAAGTTACGCCGAAACAGGAAAGTAAGCAGAAGTTGAATCATAAGACCTCAAAACGCAAGAGTCAGGATCCTTGGTTTGATAAGCCTTACGTACCAGAAAAAATTGGAAGTATCCAAACAAGAAGAACAGCAAATTTGGCTTCTAAAAATGCGAGGAAACCTGTTGCAACACTACTTGGTGGATTAAAGAAATAACTATTATTTTATTTTTTTCTTAACGACTTCTCTAATTCTTTGGGTGTTAATGGTAAAGAGTAAAAATAGCCCTGCATTTTATGGCATCCGCTACTAGCCAGCATTGCACTTTGCTCTTCACTCTCAACACCTTCTGCAACCAAACCTAATTTTAATGCATTACCTAATGCAGCGATTGCCTTCACCAGCTGCTTGTTCTCATCACCGTAAGCCATACCAGACACAAATGACTGGTCAATTTTTATCTCATCAACACTCCACTGCAATAAATATAACAGTGACAAATGTCCCATACCAAACTCATCTAAAGAAACTTTAAAACCTGCTGCTTTGATATTTTGCATATTTTGTTTAACTTCATCAGAACCTTCTAATAAAGCATGTTCAGTAATTTCTAAACATATCAACTCAGGGTCAATTTGATACTTATCGGTAACAGCTTTTAACTTGTCACTCATTTGTCTTGCGCGTAACTGCCTTGATGATACATTAATCGACAAGCGTGGGACTTTATATCCTGCATCCAACCATTTTCTGAGCTGAGAACAGCTCTCTTCAAATACAAACTCGCCAATTTTATTAATCAGTGAAGACTGTTCTGCAACTTGTATAAATTCTAATGGAGGAATTAGCCCATGTTCTGGATGTCGCCATCGCAATAATGCTTCAAGACCAACTAATTGCTTAGTCTCATAATCAAATTGTGGTTGATAGGCTAGGAAAAGCAAGCCATCTTTAAGGGCTTGCCTAATGCCTTGCTCCATCTCTAGCCATTGGTGCGCAATAAAGTTAAGCCCAGATGTATAGAACTCAAAGTTATTTCGACCATTCTGTTTTGCTCTATACATAGCAAGATCCGCATAAAGCAACAAGTCTTCGGGGTCTTTTGTATCATCTGGATAGACACTGACACCAATACTTACTGTACAAAAAACATGTTGATGATGTATTTCAAATGACGGCTCAAACGCTGCAATAATCTCCCTGACGATACGATTACCATCCTGTGGAGAGGCTCCCTCCATCACCATTACAAACTCATCCCCACCTAGACGGCACAATAAATCTGTCGATCTTGCACATGCTGATATGCGTTCAACTGCTTTAACTAATAAGTTATCTCCGGCATCATGACCGAGCCTATCGTTGACCATTTTAAAGTAGTCAAGGTCGAAGAAAAGTAGTAATAATTGCTTTCCTGAACGCTCCGCTTTAGATATTGAATTTTCTAAACGCTGTCTAAATAGATTTCTATTTGGCAGACCCGTCAGTTCATCATGTGTTGCTAAAAATTCAACCCTTTGGTCAGCAGAAACCGCTTGTGTGACATCTCTACCAACGCCGCGGTACCCGATAAACTTACCAGCTTTATCAAATATTGGTTTTGCAGAGATGCGCAAGTATTGCGCAGTGTCACCTTCTGAGGCGTTAAGAATAACATCAACTAATTTTTTTCGATCCTCAATTAATTTGAGTATTTCATTAGAAGTATGGCTATGGCAACTATTTGGCAAGTCTTTTAAATTGCTAAACTGAAAACTGTTTGAATCACCCTCAACAGTTTTAATATTGAGCTGACTATCTGCTTCCCAGAACCACTCTGCAGAGGCCTCTGCAAAATCTCGGTAACGTGCTTCACTTTCCAGCAACTGATTTCTTTCTTCGTCTAACGTTGAGATTTTCATGTTAATTCAGTTCACTCGCCACCATACACAAATAAATGCATGTGACTTTATCATTACTATCTATCAAATTTCATAGGAAGTACATGAAATAACTACTTATTTCGCATAAAGTCGGCAACACCATACAATTGTGTCGCTAATTTGGTTAATAAGGGCTCTTCAATACCAATTTTGTGCATTGCACTAATCATACAATACATCCATTGATCTCTTTCTGACTCTCCGATTGCAAATGGCATATGTCTGGCTCTCAGTCTCGGGTGACCATAACGCTCTATATACAGCTGTGGACCACCTGACCAACCAGTCAGAAACATAAATAGTTTTTCTCGCGCTTCAGTGAGATCAGGTTGATGAATAGCTCGCAAACCCTTCACTTTTGGGTCGCTATCCATAATGTCGTAGAATGTTTCAACTAACAAACGTATCGTTTCGATACCTTTAGTGTCGCCTCCAAGCAAAGTGTAGAAAGTCGATTTATTAGACCCCACCTCTTCAATTTTATCGAGCATCAATTCCCTTTAGTTTTAACCATACCTGCTACTTTTTGTGCATTATTTCGAGCGTCTGTTACATTATCTGCTGAGGCTAAAGCCACCCCCATGCGACGCCGCGTAAATGAGGCTGGTTTACCGAATAAACGTAGGTCACTATTAGGCACCTGCAACGCCGCTTCTAAATGACTAAATTGTAAAGATTCACTGTCGACACCGCCATAAATGACTGCACTAGCACCTGGCTGGGTCAACTGAACATCTACAGGCAAACCTAAAATAGCACGTGCATGAAGTTCAAATTCGCTTAAGCGCTGGCTACACATCGTCACCATACCAGTATCATGAGGTCTAGGACTGACCTCAGAGAACCATACTTGGTCACCCTTAACAAACAACTCGACACCAAACAGACCTAAGCCACCAAGTGATTCAGTAATCGATTTAGCGACCACTTGAGCCGCTTTAAGCGCTTCAGGTGTCATCTCTTGCGGTTGCCAGCTCTCAACATAATCCCCTTTTTCTTGCCGATGACCAATTGGTTCACAGAAATAAGTCTCTACTGCACCTTCCGCATTTTTGGCACGGACGGTTAGCAAGGTGATTTCAAAATCAAAATCTATTTGCCCCTCGACAATGACAACACCTTGATTCACGCGCCCACCCGATGCCGCATAATCCCATGCAGCTTTTACTTCACTGGCATTGGTTATACGAGACTGACCTTTACCAGAAGAAGACATGGTTGGTTTAATAAAACAAGGATATCCAATGCCATTTTCAATACTTTCTTGTAACTCTGCCTCACTCCTAGCAAAAGCATAAGTGGAAGTAGGCAACTTGAGTGTTTCAGCAGCTAAACGGCGTATACCTTCTCGATTCATTGTGAGTTGTACTGCTTTCACTGTTGGTATCACAGTGGCAATACCTGATTTTTCAATATCAGCTAATGCATCTGTATTTAGCGCCTCAATTTCTGGCACAATGAGGTTTGGCTTTTCTTTTTCAACGAGTGCTTTAAGTGCTGATGCATCCGTCATATCAATGGTATAAGCTCGATGAGCAACTTGATGACCTGGTGCATTTTGATAACGGTCTACTGCAATAACTTCAACGCCCAGCCGCTGTAATGCAATAATCACTTCCTTGCCAAGCTCCCCGCTGCCAAGCAACATGACTTTAGTTGCAGATGAAGATAGAGGGGTGCCAATAGTGATCGATGCTCTCATGAAATACTCCAGTGTCTAATCACTGAAATCATACCACGATGCCTAAAAGATACTAAATGTTGATACCGTGTTTTTCCATGCGGTAACGCATTTTCATGCGAGTGATGCCCAAATGTCTTGCTGCTTTAGAGACATTATTGTGCGAGGCTTCAAGCGCAGTGATGAGGATTTGTTTTTCAGCATCGTCAAGTGTAGGTGCTTGTTTGCTCTCTAGCGTAAAGGAGTTTGCTATTTTAGCTTGATGATTGGGTAATGATAATTCAGCCGATGAAATGATGGTTTGATTACTGAGTAAAACAGCCCTGCTAATTTGATGCCTTAACTCACGCACATTACCTGGCCACTGATACTGCTTGATTGCATCTATCGCACTTAAACTGAGATTATGCGTAGGCAGTCCATCACGTTTTTCTGCCATTCGCATAAAATATTTCGCTAACTGCACG
>CAXIBZ010000118.1:0-5704 GCA_964022105.1 uncultured Methylophilaceae bacterium | reverse complement strand
AACCACACCACCCGTTCGCTTATTTGGAATATGAGGTATGTCTTGCCCAGTCCACCATTGCACAGAGTTAATCGCTGATTTACGTGATGAACCAGTACCGACTACGTCACCGACATATGCGACTTGATAGCCTTTTTCTTTTAGTTTTTCAATGGTCGCTAAACCGTTAGGCATTTTACTAACTAACATTGCATTCGCATGTAACGGAATATCTGGTCGACTCCATGCTTCCTGCGCAGGGCTTAAGTCATCCGTATTGGTTTCACCATCAACTTTAAATACAGCAACTTTTAGTTCTGCTGGCATAGCAGTTTTATTAGTAAACCACTCTGCATTGGCCCAGGATTCAATCAATGCCTTTGCATGCTGATTGCCTGCTTTCATTTTCGCTTCTACATCATAAAAAGCATCGTACATTAATATGGTCTTAGACAATGCTTTTACAGCGTGGGGGGCCAACTGCGTATCAAGTAATTCAACTAATGCTAAAACATTATAACCACCCAACATTGTGCCTAGTAAGGCTACCGCTTTTTCTGCATTCAGCAAAGGTGATTCAGTTTCGCCTTTAGCAACTGCTGTAAGAAAAGCTGCTTTCACATAAGCTGATTGGTCAACGCCTGCAGGCACTCGATTTTCTAATAGCTCAAGCAACAACTCGTCTTGGCTTGCTGGTGGATTTTTGAGCAACTCAACCAATTCAGCTACTTGCTCTGCCGTTAAAGGCAATGGCGGTAAGTTTTGTGATTTGCGTTCTTCAACATGTGCTAAATATTTTTCTATCATACGATTTATCTATTTTCCTAACTTAATGTGTTTAAACTTTTATTTGATTATTCCGTGAGCTCTTCGGCAAATGATGTGCCACAACTTTTGCTGTTCGCCAATACTTCCCATTTATCTAGTATGGCTTTTTGGTAGCCAGTTCCATGCTTTAATTCTAAAAAAGCACGCACCTCATAGACATCTGCAAAGCCATTGTTATCAGTGTCCATTTTGGCTACATTGTCTTCAACCGTAGGGCCTACATACCGTCCACTTTTGTCAGTTAAATACTCGAGCAACTCAACAGCACCTGCTAACTGTATGGTGCCAGCTAAAGTAACAATTAATAATGTCCATAACCATCTTTTTTGCATGTTTTCACCTCAATTCATACTACCATTTTGATTGAGATTAATCCATTTTATGGGCAGAGATTGTGACTAATAGCACAATATCTTGCTTTCAATCTATTCGTGTACTGAGAGGCACAATGTCAATGGTTTTTTGTGCAATTTTTTCTTTCCACAATGCTGGCCCAGTTTGATGGACAGATTCACCACCTGCACTCACAGCTACGGTAACAGGCATATCGACCACTTCAAACTCATATATAGCCTCCATGCCAAGATCCTCAAATGCTAATACTTTTGCCTGCTTAATGGCTTTGCTTACTAAGTAAGCAGCACCACCTACTGCCATTAAATAGACAGATTCATGCTTCGCAATTGACGCGATTGCAGCTGAGCCTCGTTCTGCTTTGCCTATTGATCCCAATAAACCAGTATTGAGCATCAGATCACTATAACTATCCATTCTTGTTGCTGTTGTAGGACCTGCAGGACCAACAGCTTCATCACGCACTGCATCGACTGGGCCAACGTAGTAAATAAATCGATTTGTGAAATCAACGGGTAGTGGCTCATCTTTTTCTAACATCATCGCTATCCGTTTATGTGCAGCATCACGTCCAGTCAATAATTTGCCTGACAACAGCAATGTTTGCCCTGCCTGCCATGATTTTGTCTCTTCTTTAGTTACTGTGTTTAAATCGACCCGTTTTGCATTGGCATCTGGCGCCCAACGCACTGCGGGGTAAGCGTTCAAATCAGGTGGCGTTAACTCGGCAACGCCACTGCCATCCAACACAAAATCAGCATGTCGCGTTGCTGCACAATTCGGAATAATAGCAACTGGCAAACTAGCTGCATGCGTTGGGTAATCTAATATTTTGACATCTAACACCGTTGTTAAACCACCTAACCCTTGTGCACCAATACCTAAAGCATTCACCTTTTCATAAATTTCCAAACGCAGTTCTTCAATGCGACTTTTTGCACCATTTTTCTTTAATGTGTGCATATCTATCGGCTCCATTAGTGACTCTTTTGCAAGCACCATTGCTTTTTCGGCACTACCACCAATTCCTATACCTAACATACCAGGTGGACACCAACCTGCACCCATTTGGGGCACAACATCAAGCACCCAATCAACGATGCTCTCATTAGGGTTAAGCATCACAAGCTTTGCTTTATTCTCTGAACCGCCACCTTTCGCAGCAATTTTTACCTCTACGGTATTGCCCATAACAAGTGATACATGTGTAACGGCAGGCGTGTTGTCTCGTGTATTGACGCGCTTGCCCGCTGGGTTACTCACAATTGAGGCACGTAACTTATTTTCTGGCAACAGATAAGCACGACGTACACCCTCATTCACCATCTGTTCAATGTCCAAGTTCGAATTTTCCGCATTCGACACCCATTGCACATCCATTCCTACTTTGACAAAAGCAACAACAATGCCAGTATCTTGGCAAATTGGACGCTTACCCTCAGCGCACATGCGTGAGTTAGTTAATATTTGTGCCATTGCGTCTTTTGCCGCTAGTGACTCTTCTACCCTATAAGCTTCTGCTAGAGCTTGGATATAATCTTCTGGGTGATAATATGAGATGAATTGCAATGCATCTGCAACACTCTGTATAAAATCTGCTTTTTTAATCTCGCTTTTCATCTTTGTCATTGTCTATCTATGGCTCTTTGCCGTGGCGATATTAGGTGTAATATTTTTGCGTAAAATTTTGCCGTTTTTAGTGCGTGGAAAATCATCAGCAAGATAGACTACTTTCGGTACTTTATAGGCTGCAAGATGCTGCTTACCAAAATCAATTAAGTCATTTGGTGTCGTCTGCGCGTTCGGTTTTAAAATAGCGTAACATGCCACTAACACTTTATCCTTTTCCAGTTCCTCGCCTATCGCAGCACAATCAGCAATGTCTGGGTGACCTTTGTAAACGCGCTCAATTTCATAGGGTGAAACGCGATAGCCAAAACTCTTGATGATGTCATCTTTACGGCCTAAAAACCAAATGTAGCCATCGTCATCATATTTTGCGTAATCTCCAGTGAAAAAGTAACCATCATGCTTGTATTTTGCTGTTTCATCATCTAAATTCCAATATCGTAAAAATACACCTGGGTCAGTCAATGGAATACTAATCATCCCCTCTTCACCAGCTGGTACTTCTTGTAACGTTTCTGGGTTGAGCAATTTAATATCATGACCAGGCTGGGCAAAACCTGCTGAACCTGGTCGAATCGGACGATAAATACTTTGCGATAGGTAATACGAAAATTCACTCATCCCCACTGCTTCATATATATCTAATCCAAACCGATCTTTCCATTGGCTAAGGACTTCATCCGACAAATGTTCACCTGCACTCATATAATGACGAATCGTAGGTAAATTAGCTTTTGTAGCATCTGTTTTTTGCAGAATTTGGCGATATATTGTGGGCACACCAATAAAAATCGTGGCTTGATGTTTCTGTATCAAATCAAGCCATTTTTGCGCATCATTTTTGCCCTCATGCACAATCACCGTTTTGCCTAAATACAATGGATCCATCAGACCAGACCCCAGCACATAAGTCCAATTAAACTTGCCAGAATGCATTATCCTGTCTTGCTGGTCGCTTGCATAATTAAACCAATATTTAGCGGCTGGCTGTCTCCCTAATATAGCGCGATGGGCATGCAATACGCCCTTGGGGTATCCTGTAGTGCCCGATGTGTAGACCAGATAAGCAGGGTCATCAGCTAATGTTTGCTCAACTGGCGCAAAGCTGGTTATCGCTTCTAATGATGCATGGAAATTGATGATATTTAAATCGCTATCCGCAGTAACTGTATCTGTTTGCGTCAAGATAATGTGTTTTAGATTGGGTGTTTGCTGTATATTCTGTTTGATTTCCTCTGCCATCGCATACCATGCTTTGGCATCAGTCACGAGTACAGATGCACCTGAATCTTTTGCCAAGTATGCAACCTCTTCTGCTGTCAGTAGCGTAGAGGTAGGTACTGCAATTCCACCCATTTTCATGGTGCCTAAGAACGCAATTGGATAAGCCAGACTATTTGGCAGCCGGACGAGCACTCGGTCACCTTTTTCCAAACGCAAATCACGCAGCAATTGCGCAAATTGATTGGTCCGCTGCGATAACATATTAAACGTTATCGTATCAGTTCCAAGTGCATCATCCTCAACAATCATAGCCAAGGCATCTGCTAAAGGCGTGTTAAGGTGTGTATCAGCACAAGCTGCGCCGATATTAAAGTGTTTTGGAATATTCCATTCCCATTGTTCAAACGCTTTGTGCATCATAATAAGATTCCATAAGGCCAGTTTTGACGGATTACCTGTTCAGGCAACATTTCAAGCACTTCTAACGCAAACTCTGTATCACTCTTTTTCAGTGCGCGTAAGGCATGTGCTCTGAGCAATGTTTGTAATGCCTTACCAAACATTGGAGGGTCTAACATCTCTCCCTCAAATTTGATTGCCCCTCCTAATAACGCATCAGCTTCTATGGCTGCTTTTAGAATATTGACTTTTTTATTCACCTCGGTCGGCGACGGTGTATAGGCAGTTTTACAAAGATGTATATGGCCAGGATGAATCGTTTGTTTGCCAGTTAAACCCATTGCCGCCTCTTCACAAGCATGCTTATAAACGGTACGCGCTTGGTCATCACCATGCAAATCTAGCCAACGACGTACATCATGTGGCTCAACAAATTTATCAGGCATAACATTAGTGCCAATTAGTGTTTCTACGCCACCAATAACACCAACACCTGCTATACGCGATTCAAATAGCAGTGAATGCATGTAGTATTGCAACTCCGCAATCCAGTTTTCAGGTGTAATTTGAATCCCCATGGCTTTTGAGAAGTCATGAATCCCAAACACAACATGTTCCACCGTTTCATATTGCATGAGCTCTGGCGCAATTCTCAGTGATTTTGGATGCTCAATAATGGGTTGTATTGTGATTTTTTCATTAACTTCCAACAATAGGCTGGACAAGTCCCTCACTTCTGCAGCACCGTAGGCCTCACCTGCCTTTGCGAGCATAACAACATCTATAAAGTCGCCCATATCTCGCACCAGCTTCATATCTTCATCATACTCAGCAGTTCTGAATGAATTAACACGTATCGCAATCGTGACTCTCGCATTCATTTTGCGAAGCAAAGGCAACTCTTGACGCAGCAAATCGCGACTCATCTCTTTCTGACGACAGCCATCTTCCAAGTCAAAAATCAGGGTATGTGCATTGGTAAAATGGGCATGCTTTTTCATGCGCGCTGACGCCTGCTCCATATCCTCATATATCCCCAGACTAGGTGAGTATTTAATCGGCGGATAGTAAAGCTGGATGCCGGGCCAGTAATTACCTAATGATTTTTTATCTTGTTGTTCAGTCATTAAAAATCCTTTAAAACAAGTCTGCTAGATGCGTTTAACATGGAAAGAATGTGGTTCAAATGCTTGTCTTGATGCGTTTTATTATCATTAATTAAGGCCCAAAAATCATTGTCTGGCAGATCTAATAAACCATCAAACACCTCAAGCTCTTTAATCGAAAGCAC
>CAXIBZ010000117.1:0-5708 GCA_964022105.1 uncultured Methylophilaceae bacterium | reverse complement strand
AAGTGCCGCTTGACCATCTTTAATCCAAGTCTGCTGATTTTCAGCTATTGCCAGCTGTGCATTAAAGCATAAAGCAATCAATACAATGATACGCAACCGGTTTGGTTTCATCTAATTTCTTTCCGATTAAAACAATGATGACAGGACTTAATAAAAGTGCTGCATTTGATAATAGTTTGGCAACGACTAATCACGCCTGACGCAAATTTCTATACCTGTATTGCCGCCTTTAAACTCTGGCTCAAAATAGAATTTACGAAAACTCAGTTTACCATCATCGTTACGCTTAAATTGCGCAATACCTGTACCATAATCCTTCGTACTTGTATCAGTTAAAGCGAAATGCATGGCAGCAACATTTCCAGTTGCAGCGGCATGACCCAAGTAAGTTCCATAGCTAGGCACTACCAGCTTAAAGTCATAACTAGCATCATTGCCTTTACTGTGTTCTGGCTTTAACTTCATGGTTACAATGCCCGTATATTTACCCTCATGCGCATCATCACCTGTGCAATCATAAACGCCGCTATAGTCTGAATATTGATCCTCCACAGCGATTGAAGATTGCGCGAACAAGGAAAAAGTTATCGCCATGAATGTGGTAGCAATATAATGATTTTTCATTCGAGTAGCCTTGATAAAAATTGCCTAAATAATAGTGTGCAACACCTTACCAATCAAGCGATTTTGGCACTTCTGTGCCATTCAATTGATGTCGATAACTGGAACTGGCTTTATACACTAATCGCCTAGCACGATTTAATGCACCAATTGGACGATGCTCCGCTAGTGCATTCCAAGGAGAGAAAGATAAGTTTTCGCAAAAAGCTTGTTGCTCTAGCGTGTCAAAAGATTGTTTCGGGATTGAGATTGTTGCAACAGGTATAAACGGTGAATCACTAGCTTTCCATAATACGGTTGCGTCCTCAATCGGCATCTGTTTAGTCGCATCTTGCAATTGCACTGATAGTTGCATGCAAGCAGTATCCTTTGAGAGCTCTTTTGCTAGCCTAGATCTTAAAAAATCAGGATCCTCTGTTGAGCCATATTTTTCAGGTATTGCTGACTGGCAAGCTTGCATTTTAAACTTGACGTTATGCGGACCTAGCTTATATGCGGTATTACTAAAATATGTCGTCCACAAAGGGCTAGGGGGAGGTGGTGAGTAGGCGGTAATGAGTTGCCAAAGCTCTCTTAGTCGCCATTTAAATGGGTTGTAGCCCTGAATAAAATACCGCGGGTTACCTTTTTCTTTAACAAATGCATTATAGTCTCTTACGCTAGTCACAAAGAATGCTGGGCTATTGTGTGCAATAAACTCTTGTGTATTGCCGCCATTTAAATTTTCTCCAACATTAAGCAATTTAATTGCCATACCACGCGCATCCCGCGCATGATCATCCGCTTTCGCCATATTTGAACTGCTATTAGAAAAACGAATCCATGCTTTGAATTGTCGACCTGCTTGAGTAAAAACACCGTGTTGTAATTGAGTATGAATATTCTGATTAATATCAATATACGCTTTTACACAAGCATGTCCTTTGGCGTGCACACCACGCGCTGCATAAGTTGTTTTTAACTGATCAACAATATTGACAGCCAAATCGGCAGCGCGCTCGATTTCTGCTTGTTCATTTGGGGGAATCACTTCTTTTGTCGTGACTACTGCATGTGTTTGCAAATGATAGGTTAAAAAGGCGGCCAGTATCGCCACAAGTATTATCACTAGCACAACTATCTTTTTGATTAACTTCATGATGTGATGTGCTATAGGGTTTTCATATACTCGACTAATGCCCAGCGCTCATCTTCTGTCAGTGCAGGCTGCCCATAGGCACCAGTCCCATACTCATGACCTGCATTACTATTACTAAGTAAAGTAGTATCAAACACAAAGTCATTTTCTGCTGATTCCATCACATACCCAACATGCTTAGGATCAAACTCCCAAGTACCTAAGCTGAACTGTTTAACTCTATCCTTAGCTGGCAAAAGTAATTGATACAAGTTAGGTACTGACCCATTATGTAAAAATGGCGCACTGGTCCAAACGCCATTTAGCGGCCGAGCTTTGTAGGCCAACAAAGCTCGATCTGAAACCTCTTGACCAGCTTCTATAAGCTTGCCATCCACATACTTTGGTGGTCGTGTAACATCAGGGTGACCTAACTGTTTTGCATCGCGCTTACCTAGATAGGCTTGTATAGGATTGTTCTTGATAATACCCACCATAATGTTGTTAGCAATATGGATAGCAGGCGCTTCTACAGGCAATGGGTCACCAGCAAAATAATAACGAGGTCGACCTTCAAACTTACCTGATTTCCCTTTAGCATAAATTGCGTTTTCGGCCATTAACGGGTCAGTTTTTATTTCGTCCAAAGTGCTCATGCGTACTTGAATGGTGCGTTTTGGGTCTGTTCTATTAATATCCAAATGACATTGCACGCAATGCTGTTCAAACAAGCGGCGGCCTTGCTTTGCTAGCTTTGTATCAATTGCAGGAAAACTTTCTGGCCATTGCGGCGAGTGTAGTTGACTAACAACACGTTCCAATTTGCGTAACTCACTGGTCTGAATGGATGAGGCATAACCGCCATCAATCAAACCTAACCATTTTGTAGTCTCAGTTTCTATCTCACCAAACACACCAATAACTTCACCGACATTTCTAGCTAATGCACCGACTCCAGTATTGGATTGTGATCCGTTCCACTCTACATAGTCGTGCTGAGGAGTATCCCAAATATAAGGGATGCTAGTTGGCGCATTAGGAGCATTACGGTTCCCCTCTACGCCTGTCGCTAATAACGCTTGATTTAAAATAGCGCCAAAAGCATCTAGTCGTGTATAGCCAGAAACGATGTCCGTATGATTATGAACCATATGCGCTTGGCGTTTTTCATAGATACTTTTTAAATTACTTCGGAGTACTTCAATTTCCTTTTCTGATGCTTTTTTACCCAGAACTTGTTGTTGAAATCTGCTGAATTTATCTGGTTGCCTTAGTGTGGCTTTTAATGAAGCTGTTAACTCACCCAAAAACTGGTTGAGATTAATAAAGGATTGGCCGCCATCAATATGGATAGTTTCTCCCTTATAGGTCACTTGTTGTGTATGACAAGCTGCGCAAGTTGGCCCCATATAATCGCCGTTGCGCGTCAGACCAATCGGAAAAGAATCTGGATTATTTTTACTCTTTGGTGCGGGGATTAAACCTAGGCGGCGCATATTTTCATCGCTACGGAACAACGCAGTTGAGTCAGCTTGCTCAAGGTATAAAAAGTAATCATATGGAATCAGACGAGAACCTTGGTCAGCAAAGAAAAAATACTCTCTATCTTCATTTGTCCAGTTTTGTGTCAAATAAGTAACTATTTTCTTATCCGCATAAACGTTAGACAGAACAAGCAAAATTATGCTGCTTATCACAAGCCCAAATATTGCCATTTTTTTAAATAGTTGCATTGATGTAGCCTTTTTTATTCAAGCGCATCTCTGGTTAACAAGGTGTTTAATAAGTTGTCTTGGAAATTCAGATTTCCAGTCAAGCTGTTGTGTGACTCACACAAAAAGAAGGATTGTTTTATAGGAACATGAATGTATTGGCTACGCTTAATACTCGGGTCTAAGGTGTTGCGGCCTAATAAAGAAGCCTTAGTCACAGAACCATCGCCTGGCTCTAATAAGAGTGCATCGTAATCTACCCCTTTAATGCGCTGTGCAATCTCTTTTGGATACATTCGCACCATAGACTCACCTTCCACTTCTTCCACAATAATTCTCGCAGGTGTTAAGCTACAGCCACCGCCAAAGATAATAAGCTTGGTATGGTTTTGGGGTAATGGAATACTGAGCGACCAAACAAAACGTCTTGCGCGCTCAAGGTGCTTTTCAAAATACTGGTCAAATGCCAGCAAGTATTGTTCACCTGCTTGTTTGTCTTCAAAACGGTCAAGAATCCGCTGTCTGACATTTGGATCAAATATTGACCATTGAAATCGTTTCCATATATTCACATCAAATAAATCTCGCTCCAGTGGCGAACCATCGTTTTTGACAATCCAATCAACCAATGGATGCGGGAACAATTGATATAAGCTAGGCATGCTGGCTAAGGTTTCTGTGCCAATCTGGTTAATGCCAATATCAACACCTTGAATAAATAAATTGAGCGTTTTAACAGAGCCTAAATTAGGTGTACCCAGCAATATCACTCTGCGCACTCTTGCAGCACCAAACATATTGAGCTTTTGATCAAAATGGTTATCGCCAATCACATCTTGCTTACCATAACGAAGGTAGTATCGCGTTATAAGTCCACCCATACTGTGCGCAACGATATCGACCTTTAAATTTGGATTTTCATAATCAACCCTGATTTGTTCAATAAAGTCTGCCAACTGACCAGCACTAATGACATTATCTTGTCGCCAATCATAGTGGAAGACATAATAGTTTTTTTGTTTTGGGTTAACCTTTTCACCGATTTTGGACAGTTGATAGCCGCCTGTATCGGATAAAGTTCTAACAATCTTGCCATAAAAATCCTTACCTGCTGCACCATCTGATATGGCATAGGCAAAAGCCCTGCTAGGTTGTGGCTCTAATGTTTTCGGGTCAATTTCATACGCAATATCAGCGTAATTGTGTAATAGCAATCTGCGCACACCACCAGGCCACAAATCACTCTGCGTATCTATATCTTTAAGCTTGCTTCCTAGCACGCCATGGATAAAAATGACTGGTGGTTGATCTTCAACCGTCATCGACTCCATGTAAAGCCGATGTAAATCTGGTGCAAAGACATGATTTCTAGCAATGATACCTGCTACAAAAACCATCAATAGCAGGACGACGGCAATTGTATATTTGCTAAAAAAAGTTTTTCTTAAAGCTTTAAGTGTGAATCTAAGCATCGATGAAAGTCATTATTATAGTTAATTAAAATGGCGTATAAACATTACTAAAGTTAGTCTGTCTATTCGGGCTCACATTACAAAAAACTTTTTCGCTTAGTTAAGAAGCAAAGCGCTGTTGCATTTCATTTAAATTAAACTCTGTCAAAATCGCTTGCAAACGTTCCCTTGAACTTTTTCGTTTTTGACCTGTGTATTGCGCGACAATTAACTCATTTTTCATCGAGTGCTCCCAGCCCACCAGCTCGGTTACTGTTAACTTGTAGCCTGCTGCTTCCAACTGCAAACAGCGCAGCACATTGGTCATTTGACTGCCAAACTCACGTGTATGAATTGGATGGCGCCATAGTTCCGACAATGGTGTTTTGCTTAAACTTTCTGCTTTATGTTTACGCAACACACCCGCCACCTCGGCTTGGCAACAAGGTACAAGAACCATATATAACGCATTTTTCTTAAGCCCGAATTGTATGGCATCATCTGTTGCTGTATCACAGGCATGCAATGCCGTGACAATATCAACGCTGTCAGGAATCGTTGGTGAAGTCATCGACTCAGCTACCGTTAGATGTTGAAATGACATCCGTTCAAAACCACAATCCTGCGCAAGCTGTTGTGATTTGCTGACCAATTCCGCACGAGTTTCAATGCCAACTACCTGACCTTTTGGTAATTGCTTAAGCAACAAATCATACAGAATAAAACCGAGATAAGATTTCCCTGCACCATGGTCAACCAGAATCAAATCATCTCGTTTGTCTAGCACATCATTGATAAGCGGTTCAA
>CAXIBZ010000116.1:0-5728 GCA_964022105.1 uncultured Methylophilaceae bacterium | reverse complement strand
GGCCTGGAACTAAGCGCTTTTCAGTGTTCTTAAAAACAGCTCTTAGTTGCTGCGTACCTAGAGCGGGATCAATTTGACTAGCTGAAAAATTCAAATCGCCTTCTTCTGGAAACTCCTCGCCATTAGGAAGTATGAGCGTGATTTTCTTAACGGTATCTTTTGTCAACATGCCGCCCAATTCTTTCAATTCATAGTCCGACAAACTAAAGCGCACCCATATCGGAGAGACTTGTACAATTTTTGTTAATAGCGTGGTATTAGCATTGACTAATGTACCCTCAGAATAAATAAACCGCTCAGCCATGCCACTTACTGGCGCTTCTAATTTTGTATATGAGAGATTTAACTCTGCTTGATGCAATGCTGCTTCATATTGCTTTAAGCTTGCACTTGCCATCGCATTATCTGATACCGCATTATCGTATTCACGCTGGCTGATTGACTTTGTTTCCAGCAGTTTTTTTAAACGCTCCGCTTCTCTTTGCGTTTGCACTAACCTTGCTTTCTGCTCTGCCAACCTTGCTCGGGCCTGCTGCGCTTCCATTTGATACGGAACAGGGTCGATTAAAAACATTGCTTGCCCAGCTTTAATCTCAGCACCTTCCTCATACAATTTTTTAAGCAAAATACCGCCTACTCGCGGTCTAACTTCAACCTCTTTAGCACCCTCTGTTTGCGCTACTGCTTCTTTTTGGATTGGAATGCTAGTAGCCTGAACTTCTAAGACACTAACAGGCAATGCCTGCATGGCTGGTGGCGCTTCACCCTGTTCTCCACATGCTGAAACAAACATGGTGACCACAAGTAAGCTTAGTGTTGTTTGATATTGCTTGTATAAATTAAACATGGTGCCTCTATAATCTATCGTTATTTTTAAAAGGATGTCTTGCATACATACAAGAATGAATGTATATTATATACAAACACGCATGTATGTAAATAGGTTTAACAAAAGATTCACAAAATGGTACGTAAAACAAAACAAGAGGCAGAACAAACTCGACAATGCATCATTAATGCAGCACGCGAAGTATTTGTAGATAAAGGCGTAAGCAAAACAAGTCTAGAAGAAATTGCAAGACATGCTGGCGTCACGCGCGGTGCGGTATATTGGCACTTTACAAACAAATCCGACTTGTTACATGCAATGCGCGATCAGGTAATATTGCCGCTGATAGACCGCATGGATGATGCTCTTCTAGTCAATTTAGATAAAGAACAAAACCCTCATAACGACCCGCTAACACGCATAGAAAATTTCTTGCTCTGCACTATACAAGTGCTTAATGACCATCAAGAAACTCGACAAACATATGAAATCATGATGACTAAATGTGAATATGTGGGTGAGTTCGAGAACGTGATGCAGCAAATTATGAGTAATTGTTCAAGCATTGTAGACAAACTAGAGCAAGCCTATACTAAAGCACTTGAAAAACAACTTATCAAGCCGAAGTTAACGGCAGCACAGTATGCGCAAGATACGCATTTGTTTTTTTCAGGGTTGCTCCATATGTGGGTTAAAGATACTGATGGCATCCGATATAGAAACCAAGCCCAAACACTCATTCACACACACATAGAAATGAGACGTAAATAGCTTTTTTATAGGTACTATCCCATTAATTTATAGTTCCCTCATAGGCCGTTTGCGTATAAAATAGTCAACTTTTCTGTAAGAAGTGTTTAGATGCAAATCGGCAAGCATATTCTAAAAAACAATCTCGTTGTAGCACCAATGGCTGGCGTTACAGATAGACCTTTCCGCCAATTATGCAAAAAAATGGGTGCAGGCCTAGCTGTATCAGAAATGGTCACTTCAAACTCCTTGCTCTATGGTAGTGAAAAAACGCGGAGGCGTGCGAATCACGAAGGTGAAGTAGATCCAATTTCTGTACAGATTGCAGGCGCCGACCCAGCAATGATGGCTGAAGCCGCGAAACATAATGTGGATAATGGTGCGCAAATTATTGATATCAATATGGGTTGCCCTGCCAAAAAAATCTGCAATGTGATGGCCGGCTCTGCGTTGTTAAAAGATGAACCCCTTGTCTCCAAAATCTTAAAGGCTGTAGTTAATGCCGTTGATGTTCCTGTCACCCTTAAGATTAGAACAGGCTGGGACAAAGATAACCGCAATGCTATACAAATAGCTAAAATGGCAGAAGACATTGGCATACAAGCACTGGCGATGCACGGTCGCACACGGGCTTGCTTATATAAAGGCGATGCAGAGTACGATACGATAGCAGCAGTAAAACAAGCGATTAATATTCCATTAATTGCAAATGGTGACATTACCACACCAGAAAAAGCAAAATACGTTTTAGACTATACCGGTGCTGATGCAGTAATGATTGGGCGTGCAGCACAAGGTAGGCCTTGGATTTTCCGTGAAATTGAGTATTATCTAACAACTGGCACACACCTGTTACCGCCTACTGTAGACGAAATTCATACCGTAATGCTAGAACACTTGCATGACTTGTATGACTTTTATGGCGAACTAACAGGTATGCGCGTTGCACGTAAGCACATTTCTTGGTACACCAAAGGCCTTTCAGGCTCTGCAGCTTTCCGCCATCACATGAATACACTACAAACAACCGAACTTCAACTCCAAGCGATAAGTGACTTTTTTGCAGAGCTAAAAACAAAAAATGAACGTTTGGTTTATGAACAAGAATCAACAAGCACCAGCGAGGCCATTGCAGCATAATGAGTAAAGACTGCAGATTAAGCCAAGCAATCATAGAATCACTTGATGATTACTTTATGCATTTGGACGGTGAGCCGCCTCATGCTATTTATGAAATGGTCTTAGGCTGCGTTGAACAACCGATGTTGGAATATATTTTAAACAAAGTTGGTGGCAATCAAAGCAAAGCCGCTGAAGTACTTGGCATAAACCGCAATACGTTGCGTAAAAAAATGGCGCAATACAACTTAGCATAAGCCCTGAGATTGTTATTCAAGCCTAAAATGGCTGCTTTAGCCGAAGGTTGACCAAATTCATCAAACCATTTTCATAAAAGTATTAAAGTAAATTATGGCTACTATCAAACGCGCGCTTATTAGCGTTTCAGACAAAACAGGTATTGTTGCATTAGCTAACAGTCTAAACGAGCTCAATATCGAAATCCTCTCCACTGGTGGTACTGCAAAATTATTTCGAGAGAATAATATTCCAGTAATCGAAGTGAGCGACTACACTGGGTTTCCAGAAATGCTGGATGGCCGTGTAAAAACGTTGCACCCCAAAGTGCATGGCGGGTTGTTGGGTCGTAGAGATTTAGCTGCACACGTCAAAACGATGGAAGAATCTGACATCCCTGGCATCGATATGTTAGTGGTTAATCTTTACCCGTTTGAGGCAACCGTAGCAAAACCAGATTGCAAACTTGAAGATGCCATTGAAAATATTGATATTGGTGGCCCAGCTATGTTACGTTCAGCAGCAAAAAACTGGAAAGATGTTGCTGTTTTAACTAATGCGAATCAATATGAGGCGGTAGTTGATGAACTTAAAGCAAATAACAATCAGCTTACTCAAAAAACAACATTTGCATTATCGGTTGCGGCATTTAATCGGGTAAGTGATTACGATGCTGCTATTAGCGATTATCTCTCTAGCTTTAATGAAGATGGCACTCGTAACCCATATCCAGCACAAATGAATACCCGCTTTACTAAAGTGCAAGACTTGCGCTATGGGGAAAATCCGCATCAAACAGCTGCTTTTTACCAAGACCAATGTCCTGCACCAGGCTCATTAGTTACTGCAGAGCAGTTACAAGGTAAAGAGCTCAGTTATAACAATATTGCGGATGCAGATGCAGCTTGGGAGGCTGTGAAAGCATTTGACAGCAACGCTTGCGTCATTGTCAAACATGCAAACCCATGTGGAGTAGCACTGGGGAACTCTGCATTGGAGGCTTATACCAAAGCTTTTAAAACAGATCCAACAAGCGCTTTTGGTGGCATTATTGCTTTTAATATGACTGTTGACAAAGCGGCGGCTGAAGCAATTTCACAACAGTTTCTTGAAGTTTTAATAGCCCCTGAATTTACGGCTGAAGCGCTTGAGATATTCAGCACGAAAAAGAACGTACGTGTATTAAAAATCGCTTTACCAACAGGTGGCGACAGCCCTTGGGAGCAAGGCCGTAATGCGCATGATACAAAACGTGTTGGCTCAGGCATCCTGATACAGACAGCGGATATCCATGAGTTGCAATTGGCTGATATCAAAATTGTAACAAAAAAACATCCGTCACCAGCACAAATGAAAGATTTGATGTTTGCTTGGAATGTCGCAAAATATGTCAAATCTAACGCTATAGTATTCTGTGGTGACGGCATGACACTAGGTGTTGGCGCTGGACAAATGAGTCGCGTAGACAGTACAAAAATTGCTGCCATCAAAGCAGCGCATGCTGGTTTAAGTCTACAAGGTTCAGTTGTCGCATCGGATGCATTCTTTCCATTCCGTGATGGCGTAGACGTGTTAGCGGACGCTGGTGCAAGTTGTGTGATTCAGCCAGGTGGCAGTATGCGTGATGACGAAGTGATTGCGGCTGCCGATGAGCGCGGGTTAGCGATGGTGATGTCAGGCATTCGCCACTTTAGGCATTAATAAGAATCTCAGGGGAATAAGATGAAAGTGTTAGTGATTGGTTCTGGCGGACGCGAGCACGCTATTGCTTGGAAAATCGCAGAAAACAAAGAAGTTAGTCAAACCTATGTTGCCCCTGGCAATGCAGGCACAGCAACAAACCCAGATATGGTCAATGTGCCAATCACCAATATTGATGAATTAGTCAAATTTGCACAAGATGAAAAGATTGCAATTACTATCGTTGGCCCAGAAGCACCGCTCAGCGAGGGCGTTGTTGATGCCTTTCAAAAGGCTGGTCTGAAGATATTTGGGCCCACTCAGGCTGCAGCGCAATTAGAATCATCTAAAGACTTTTCTAAAGCTTTTATGATGCGTCACAACATTCCAACCGCTGCTTACGAAACATTTTCTGACGCCAAGCCAGCACATGCCTATATCGACAAACAAGGTGCGCCTATTGTGATTAAAGCGGATGGTTTAGCGGCGGGTAAAGGTGTCGTCGTTGCCATGACATTAGCAGAAGCACATGATGCCGTCGATATGATGCTGGGTGATAACAAGTTTGGCGATGCTGGTGCACGCGTGGTGATAGAAGAATTTTTAACGGGTGAAGAAGCCAGCTTCATGGTGATGGTTGACGGTAAAAATATTTTGCCACTTGCCACCAGCCAAGATCATAAACGCTTACTTGATAAGGATGAAGGGCCTAACACTGGTGGCATGGGCGCCTATTCACCAGCACCCGTCGTCACACCAGAGATTCACGCTAAAGCAATACGCGAGATTATCCGTCCTACTGTAGAAGGCATGGCTAAAGATGGCATTCCATACACTGGGTTTTTATATGCAGGGTTGATGATTAACCCAAATGGCACAATTAAAACACTCGAATTCAATTGCCGCATGGGGGACCCAGAAACGCAGCCTATATTCATGCGTTTAAAATCTGATTTGCTGACCTTACTTCAGCAAGCGGTCGCTGGCAATCTAGATAAAGCGGAAGCACACTGGGACAGACGTTTTGCACTTGGTGTCGTGATGGCCAGTGCCAACTATCCTGCTTCACCAAAAATAGGTGATGAAATTACTGGACTGCCAAAAGACTTAGAA
>CAXIBZ010000115.1:0-5873 GCA_964022105.1 uncultured Methylophilaceae bacterium | reverse complement strand
ACTCATGCTGAACGTCTAACATGTGCTCTTTATGACGTACATAAACCCGATAATGCAGGCTGTCCAGTGAAAAATTTGCCTTAACGCTATTACGATTGGCTTGCTCTAATATAGCTTCAATATTGGTCATTGCTTCACGCGCTTGAATTACGACATCAGATACGTGTTGTGTTGCATGGCCCACAATGCTTGCGGTACCAGAGATAAGTAATAACTCACTATCAATTAGCTTAATCAAAGAAGCTCTTGAAAAAGTTGGACTCACTGGTCCGTACTGTTCTGGGTACTGATATGCACTAATTTGTCTAGGATTTTCTATCGCCTTAGCTGGTACACGCCCGGCTATAAATGCTACTGATAAGCAACTCTTGGAATAATAGTTACTATCTATATGGTTAAAACCTAAAGCACAAGCGGCTGGCGCATTACCCATAATCTTACGATTAAAAGCTTTAAAGGCACTATGTCTGCCTAGGTTAAACTGACGATACCGTTCTAAACCCTCATTCTCTGCATTGATGTCGGCCATATAATTCCAGAAACGGAAAATATGTGGATAGTTCTTTTGCTCTAGAAGCGTGAATATTTGTGTATAAGCAGACTCGGCAGCTTGTTGTAAAGCGGTATTATTTTCAGTACTGGTAAAAACGGATTCATTGATATGCAAAACACCAAACAGAATATCATCATCTTCTTTATAATGTATGTCTCCTGCGATGTCAGTTTTAGATTTTCCGCTGCTATTCCAACATTCACAGAGCGCCTCTCTAGCATCTAGACGCTCTATAGGAACATGCAAAATAGGTGCTGACAATCTCGTTTTTATACTGTGAACATCCTGATCATTTAAGGTAAAACACAAGCCGCCAGAAAGTATTCTTTCACTGCTTGTTTGCAACAGTGCAGATACTGTGTAACTTCCACCAAATAGAGATAATTTTTTTTGAGTCATCAACTGGATATTGATCTGATTTCGTTATCAGATTTAATATTATTTTGTCGTATTTTCCAGAATTGGATAGTGCGTTTTAGTGTCAATAATGAGCTTAGGTAATAGATTCCCTTAAATAAAAATAATGGTATTGTTATTGGTGTTTTTCCATAAACATCACCCGCTAATACAGACAATACAGCTTCCTTCACTCGAAATAAATTTTTTGGTTCCATAAACATATTTCTGATAACTGGATTTGTAACTCGATATATAAACCAAGAAAATACTCTAGGACCCACATGCATAGTGCTGTCATACTTTTTAAGTGCCTTATGCATTTTTTTCTGATCAGTCAAACATACGGCCACAGTATCTGCTGCTGCAAAACCACTTTGCATTGCCATCATCACCCCAGACGAAAAAACAGGGTCAATAAATGCGTAAGCATCTCCCAATAATAGATAGTTCTCACCATAGCTGCGCTTGCATGCATATGAGTAGTTACCCGTGGCCTCTGCTTTATAGGCTAAAGAAGCACTACTCAAGCGTGCTTGCAATGGCTTACATAGCGCTATAGTTTCTAGCAAAAAAGTCTCTAAGGATTTTGTTCCACGTGTCTTGAGATAATATGGCCAAACAGTGGCACCAACACTTGTTGTACCATCCATTAAAGGGATATACCAAAACCAACCATGCTCAAACCAAAATATTGTAATGTTGCCCGCAGATTTGCCTTCGTTCCGTTCTGCTCCTGTGAAATGAGCATATATTGCAGCGCTATTATGCTTTTTGTTCTTTTGTTTAATTTTTAGACGATTACCTAAAAAAGTATCTCGACCTGATGCATCCAATAAAATACGTGCGCGTACTTTGCTCTCAGTGCCATCATCAAGTCGTGCTTTAACAATAACACCCGTATTATTTGGCAAAAATTCAACCTCTCTAGCTTGACATCCTTCTATAACATTTGCATTTTTCTGACTGGCATTTCTTATCAAAATTTCGTCAAACTCGGACCTGCGCACTTGGTAAGCCATTGGCATTGATTTATCCATCGCATCCGCAAATTCAATCGCTTGTTTGTGACTATGATACGGAGATACAAATTCAGCACCCCATTTTTCCATACCAATTGCCTTAACTTGCTCTGCTATGCCTAGCTTCTCTAGCAAGGGAAGATTGGCCGGTAAAAGTGATTCGCCAATGTGAAATCTTGGATGGTGTGCTTTTTCTAGCAAAACTACTTGATATCCGCGCTCCGCTAGCAATGCTGCTGCTGTTGATCCTGCTGGTCCCCCACCTACTATAACTACGTCACATTCTTTATCACAGGAATCAGAGATATTTGCACTGGCTTGCATGACTTACCTTTTATTGTTAATACCCTTGATAATAGATAATACTGCATCTCCAATTATATCAAAGCCTATACATCTATCTAATAAAACACTTTTATTTATTATATAGTTGGAGCGGCTGACGGGAATCGAACCCGTTCAGCAACCTTCTTGTAAGTCACTAATTTATTTAATTTCTATTAAATTCTTAGCAGTACAAGTTTATAAAATGTGTGCCACCTTAGTGTGGCAGTAATAATTATTACTAATTTTACACTCAATAAGTAATTTATTTGGCAGAGTCGCTAGTAAGACCGTCATCAACAATGATAGATTAATTGGTTCTTATCTCTCATAGAGGTGTTTTTGGAAGCCAATAAACAAATCGCGCACTTCATTTACCCCACCTAACTTATCCATGCCGTCTGTGATAGAACTATATTTTAATTCAATCAAGTTTGGCAGCTTAGCTTGGTCTAGCTCGCCAACACCAGTGTCTATGTACTTAAACAGCACAAACTCTAGGAAATCACGTTGTTGTAAACTTAAATTTTCAAAAATTTTTGGTCTAGCTTGCGAAGCTCTATCTAAACGTGCAATCGGTCGAATGTGGAAAGAGATATATTCCAGCACATCAAACAAGTCGCTATTCTCTGCATCGACTACTTTTTGAAGTTCAGTTAATTCAGCATTTCCATACCCTGCTTCTGCTAATTTATCCAGCATACTTTTACGGGTTATCGGGTCTGACCAGATTTTGCGTAACTCCTCTTCACTATTGAAGTAGGATGGTAGTGCTCCGTAGAGATTATTTATAAACTCTTCTACTGAAACTGGTTTGCCATCTGCACTCCAAAACGATGTTGACATCATATGATTGATTTCAAGCTCTTTACCATCACGCAGTTTAATTTTTATCTTGCGTTTCTTCGAACATACACATGGCGATTCACCACAAATAAGACAAGGCTCAGGTGGTTCTTTCTCACATTCACATGGTCGCATGCCACACACTTTACAAGGTCTAGGCTGCTCTTTTTCACATGTACATGGGTCATTGCTACACTTAGAGCATATTTCGGGCTCTATGGGCTCGCCATCCCATTCTGGGTCAGCAAAGTTCTTAAACGCATTCACAAAGTCATAGATTGTGAAATATTCTTTGCCATCAAATAGTCGTGTACCACGACCGACAATCTGTTTGAACTCAATCATAGAGTTCACGGGACGCATCAATACTATATTTCTGACGTTACGGGCATCTACCCCAGTGAAGAGCTTTTGCGAGGTAGTCAGAATGGTGGGTATAGATTTTTCGTTATCTTGAAACTCTCGTAAGAACTGTTCACCCGCTTCACCATCGTTTGCGGTGACACGAACACAATAAAAGGGGTCTTTACTATCACAGTACTTATTTATTATGTCCCGCACCAGCGCAGCATGAGCTTGGTTAGCGCAAAAAACAAGTGTCTTTTCTTTCTGATTAATCTCACTCAAAAACACCCTTACTCGCTTAGACTCACGCTCTTCAATCACAATGGTTCGATTAAATTCGTTTTCCTCGTATATCTTACCCTCTTCAATCTCACCTTCAACAATGGTGTCATCTGAAGTGTAGGTGTAATCATCTAATGTTGTCTGAATGCGCTTAACCTTGAACGGTGTTAAGAAGCCATCATTAATGCCTTCTTTAAGCGAATAAATATATACGGGCTCACCAAAGTAACGATATGTGTCTACGTTGTCTTTGCGCTTAGGTGTTGCAGTTAAACCAAGATGGACTGCGGGTGCAAAGTATTCCAATATTCCGCGCCAATTACTTTCATCATTCGCACCACCACGATGACATTCATCAATGATTATCAAGTCAAAATAGTCGGATGGGTATTCACCAAAGTAAGGCGTATTGTCTTTACCAATCATGAAAGTCTGAAAGATTGTGAAGAAGATATTACCGTTAGTTGGCACAGCTCCCTTTTTAGCAATTTCTTTAGGGCTAATACGCACCAGCGCATCTTCAGGGAATGCTGAAAAAGCATTGAAAGCTTGGTTTGCTAAAATATTGCGGTCTGCTAGAAACAAAATTCGAGGTCGTCTTGCTCCATCACGCTTTAGATTCCAACGGGTTTGATACAACTTCCATGCAATTTGAAATGCAATAAAGGTTTTACCTGTGCCTGTTGCAAGCGTAAGCAATATGCGATGTTTCTCTTCTGCAATAGCACTGAGGGTATTAGCAACTGCAATTTCTTGATAGTAGCGCGCACCTTTTGTGCCTCCAATACTTTCAAAGGGCACTGCATCAAACTTATCTTTCCAGTCATTTTGGTCTGAAAATGTTTTTTGCCATAATTCATCAGGCGTAGGGAATGCTGTAATCAACCCTTCATGCTTTGCACCCATTGCAATTTCATATATTTCTTTGCCGTTAGTTGAATATGTATATGTAATACATAGTTTATGCGCATAGGCTTTTGCTTGAGCAACACCCTCACCTACCTCTAATTCGTTGCTTTTTGCTTCAATCACACCAATCTTGCGATTTTTATAAACCAAAACATAGTCTGCAATCATCGGCTTTGAGCGTGCACCACCCATCTGAATTTTTCCATCGGTGATGTGATGCTCACGGAGCACTTTCGAACCTTCCACTACACCCCAACCACTAGCGGTCAGTTTTGGGTCAATCAGTTCAGCTCTGGTTTCTGCTTCGTTCATAATTTAGTCTTCTGTATCAAATAGTGACTTTTGTTGCTTTTCTTCTTTATTTTCCTCTATACCACTATAAACAAATTTACCGATGTGAAGTTTACCTTGCCAAATGCAGACATCTATAGATGAATTCATTAAGCGTTTGGGCAGATTCTTTAAGCTGATAACAGGAAGTAAAAATCTTACTTTCCACGGAAAGCCTACTGCCCCCATGACAACGACTTCCTCACCAAGTCTAAATGATAAGACTTTTCCATCGAAATCAATTTCCACATGAGCTACTTCGCCCACATTTTCCGCGTAACCTCTAAGTGCTTTAAAACCCAGCTTTAGCCATTCTCGCTGGACTATACATGATGGTCTTGCTTCATAAGCTAACCTAGACTGCACCCAAGGTAGTAAATGGAAATACTTTCTCCCTTTCTCAATCCATGATGCTTCATGCAATGGTTTAAATATGTGACCATCTGCATACTTATCTAAATTCCATGTGATTAAAGCCATAGCTTGTTCATATGACTCTACAAGCATGTGCATCTCAAACTGCACCTCAGCAATTGTCCTGGGCGAAGACATTATGCCGTAAAGTTGTATAACTTCCGTAAACCAACGATTAAGCTGTCTACTGGCGGATAACTTAAAATTCCCAAAATCGAATGTTAGTTCCGCCCCATTATCAGAAATCACTGACCAGTCATCTTGAAATCCTAAACTCTTGAGAATTTCCCATGTTGAGCAAGAGGCAGATTCAGTAATTCTTGAGATTGTCATAATTGACCGCTGAATGCTTGATTGAGAATGGATTTTTTCAGCTCATCTAAGGCGACCAACTTTTGTTGATAAACTGCTTCTAGTTTTTGGATTTCAGCTGAAAAAGCATCGAGCTTTTG
>CAXIBZ010000114.1:0-5929 GCA_964022105.1 uncultured Methylophilaceae bacterium | reverse complement strand
AGGTGACCGTATTCGCTTATCTGGAGAAGGTGAAGCTGGTGTTAATGGCGGGCCAACCGGCGATTTGTATGTGGTTATTCACCTTAAAAAGCATGAAATTTTTGAAAGAGACGGTGGCAACTTACATTGTGAAATGCCTATCAGTTTCTCTACTGCGGCATTAGGTGGCGAAATCGAAGTACCAACACTCGGTGGCTCCGCTAAAATGAAAGTTCCTGCTGAAACACAAACGGGCGCTGTGTTCAGATTACGTGGAAAAGGAATTAAACCACTACGTTCAAGTGACTATGGAGATTTAATGGTACATGTAGCGGTTGAAACACCTGTAAAGCTTACCGAAAAGCAGAAAGAGCTATTGCGTGAATTTGAATCAAGCACACAAGCTGATGCAGGAAAACACAGTCCGAGAAATAAGAGTTGGCTTGATAAAGCAAAAGCTTTTTTCGAGTAAATCGCTCCTGTATAAAAAAGCGTCGCTAAACAACGACGCTTTTTTTATTTCTTTACAAATCAGTTACATATAAGTCATCAAACTGCAACATGTACTTGATATAGTGCTCATTCTTTCAACAGAAGAGGAGACTAAAAATGAATCAAAAGTTCATTCAAAGTGCAGTACTAGGTAGTTTAATGTTTGGCGTCCTTGTCTTTGGCAATTTCGACGCAAATGCTAATGGCTTCCATAAAAAAGCAAACAAAAATGGTGAAGTTGTTTCAGCTAACCAGTTTTATACCATGCTTGACCACATAAGCGATAAAGAAGTAGCGGTTACATTTGGCTTGCCAGATACAATCTCTACACTTACAGATGCTGATGGCTCTCAAGCTGGCGTAGTTTGGACGTATAAGAACGCTGTTTCTAAAGACAATAAAGAACTCGATGCAAACTTCGTATTTGTAGCGGGTCAGTTTAAATACGTTACTTTATCTAGCAGCTAATACTGCTAAACAAAAAATAAAAGCCTGCTCCTCCCTGTGCAGGCTTTTATTTTGTCGCTTTCTTGCAGAATCTCAATTCTCTAATTGATTTTTTATGATTAACAACTCATCTTTTGGATCTGGATAGTTCTCGTACTGCTGACCATTGGTTCTCTGATACCAATATTTACTGTTCCATTCATCACCTTCTATTTTATGCAATACAGCATGTATCCAGTTGGCATAATGATCTGAAAATTCTTGAACAATTTTATGTGATGCATCCCATTCGCCATCTAGAGCAAGTTGCGTAGCCTCTATAAGATGTTCCATATTTTCCATCTTGACTAAACCTACACTTCTTTCGGGTAGCTAATCGTCCCTTTTTCAATAAATTCAATTTTATATCCATCTGGATCTTCCACAAAAGCTATTACAATCGTGCCATGCTTCATCGGACCGGCCTCCCGAATCACTTTTCCACCTTTTGCTTTAACTTTTTCACAAGCCGCGTAAGCATCATCGACTTCAATAGCGATATGACCATAGGCATTCCCCATGTCATATTGACTGGTACCATAATTGTAAGTTAGCTCTATCACAGTATGATCGTACTCATTGCCATAGCCGACAAATGCAAGCGTAAATTCGCCGTCTGGATAATCATGTTGGCGAATCAATTTCATGCCTAGTACATCAGTGTAAAAATTGATTGAACGTTGTAAATCACCTACGCGCAACATCGTATGTAATATACGCATTTATCTTCTCCTATTTTCGTGTAATTCTTTTAAATTTCGCTAACAATTCTTCTTTTGTTTCTATAACGTTAGGGTTCATTGGTATGCAGTCAATCGGACACACAGAAACACATTGCGGTTCATCGTAATGCCCAACACACTCTGTGCAAAGATTCGGGTCAATTTCGTATATTTCATGCCCTTGATAAATAGCATCATTCGGACATACTGGCTCACAAACATCACAGTTAATACATTCATCAGTAATGATTAACGCCATAATTTATGACTGTCCTAATTTCTGTTTAATAGCGTCTTCTACCTTTTTTGAAACAAACTGATTAACTGCACCGCCTAAGTTAGCTACTTCCCGCACTAGACTGGAGGAAACAAACATGTACTCTTCAGATGGGGTCATGAACAATGTTTCTAATTTTGGGTACAGTTTACGGTTCATACCTGCTAATTGAAACTCATATTCAAAGTCGCTGGCTGCTCGCAAACCGCGAATCACCATTTGCGCCCCCTGTTCCTGTACAAACTGCATTAATAAGCCACTAAAACCAACCACTTTAATGTTAGGTGCATTAAATGTCTGTTCTGCTAGGTAAACACGCTCTTCTAGGTTAAACAACGTGTTTTTATTGGTACTCCCAGCTACGGCGACAATAACCTCATCAAATAAGTCTGCTGCTCGACATACAATATCTTCATGCCCAAATGTTATTGGATCAAAAGTGCCAGGATAAACTGCAATACGGTTTTTACTCATTATAGACGCCTCTCAATTTGACGCATTTTAACAAATGATAATAGACATTGCCTGCTTTACCATGTTTAAACACTACCCAATCTTCATTTGATTGTAATGGATACTCTGCTTCAGCATACAAAATACCATGTTCTCTTAAATGCTTGCCCAAGATAGGCAGGAGCTCATCTAACCATTTTTTTTGATAGGGAGGGTCACAAAATATCAGGTCAAAAGACTGATTATTAGCAGCCAAGAACTGCATTGCATCCATATTAATAATCCGACAGTTTTCTGCTTTTAACAACTTTTGATTCTGTTTTAAAGCTGTTGCCACTGGCTTTGAATATTCCACCATCGTAAGCTGTTTGGCATTACGAGACAATGCCTCAAAGCCCATGCACCCAGTACCAGCAAACAAATCCAAACAAACTTTGCCTGTTAAATCCTGCCCAAGCCAATTAAAAACAGTTTGCCGAACGCGTTCAGGCGTTGGACGCAACCCTTCCGCATCAGGAAACTTCAATAAACGGCTACGCCATACGCCAGCGTTGATTCGCACTTTATTTTGATTTTTACTCACTAGTTATTGCCCAAAATAGGTAACTGGCACATTAGCAAATTGGTATTAAAATAGCAAAATATGCACAGCAATCATTTTGTATACATCGATTAACTAATTTGAATTAAATTGGCATCTGCGTTTGCATATATCGCAACTCGCACAGTGGTTTATATAGTCTTCAAAAGCAAGACTGTTAATTACAGAGTATGCTTACTAGCCGCCCTGCTATCGGTACTACCCGATGCAGACGTAATTGCTTTCCAATATGGTATTCCATACGAATCACAGTGGGGGCATCTTGGATTTACCCACTCGCTATTCTTCGCTACATTTGTCGCTAGCTTGTGCACACTATTTACAACTTTTTTGCGCTCATCACGACTAACAGTTTTTCTATTTTGTTTTATCGCCTGTGCTTCACATGCTCTATTAGATGCCATGACCAATGGCGGCCTTGGTGTAGCTATTGCATGGCCGTTTAATCAACATCGTTACTTTTTACCTTTTAGGCCAGTTGAAGTCTCACCCGTCAGCATATCAGCTTTTTTTAGTGAATGGGGATTGAGAGTTATTTACTCAGAACTCTTATGGGTCATCTGCCTGCAGCAAGTGTGGGACTTGCTGCATTCATAACAAAACATCGAAAAAAACAGCAGCAGAAACACCTACTAATCGCTTGCACCAACAATAACAGCAGTAAAGTGCGCTAAATTTAATCGACGATTGAATGCATCTTTAATTTGTGCTGCCGTCACTTTATTTACTTCTTGGTTGAAGTCATCTAGATAGGTAAGTGGCAATTTGTAAAAACCAATCATTGCGACATAGCCCATTATTTCTTTATTACTATCTAAACGCATGGGGAAGCCACCCGTAATATTTGATTTAGCCGCTTTTAACTCCTCATCTGTAATACCATTTTTAACAAAGTCTTTGAGCGTATCATTCACAACTTTTAATGCTTCACCCGCCTGCTCTTTTTTAGTTTGTAAGCCAATTTGGAATGGACCTAACTGAGACATCGGGATGAAATAGCTGTAAACGCTATAAACTAGTCCACGTTTTTCACGAACCTCTTCTGTTAGTCGCGACACAAACCCACCACCACCGAGAATATAATTACCCACATAAAGTGGGAAATAATCTACATCGCCTCGTTTCACCCCTGTGTAACCTAAAAGGATATGCGCTTGACTGGCTGGATGTGGAATCTTTTGTTGATTAGCCGCCACTGGCAAATTAACAGCTGGCAAATCTTTGACAGCAGGCGTTTGTGGTAATCCAGAAGCTACTTTGTTTGCGATTGTTTGTGCTTCTGACTTTGTAATATCACCAATCAGCACAATCGTTGCACTTTTCGCGCTGTAATACTGTTGATAAAAATCTCGCATCGCCTGCTGGGTAATGGCATTAATGGTCTCTTCTTCACCTTCTTCAGGCAAGCCGTAGGGATGAGAACCGTAGAGAGCTTGCATAAATGCCTTATTAGCAATACTTTCAGGTTGCGTGGCGGCTTCTTGCAAGCCAGCAATAATACGCGTCTTTTCACGCGCGAGCACTGCAATTGGAAAATCAGGTTTGTGCAAAACCTTATTAAATACGGATATTGCTTTTTCTTTTTCACTCGTTAGCGTCCTAAGCGTGAATGCTGCCTGATCCGCATCTAGTGACCCACCAAATTCAGCACCTATATCCGCAAAAGCATTCGTAATATCCTCTTCATTCATACTGGCAGCACCAAGACTCATCATATGTCTTGTTACGCCCGCCAATCCTGCTGTGGATTTAGTGTTGCTTGCAGCACCTGCAGGAAATCCAACACTCATATCTAAAATCGGCAAGTCATGATTCTCAACAAAATAAACGTTGCTCCCCTCACTCGTCTGCCAATGCTCAATTTTCACTGCAGCGTGACTGTTTAAAATAATGAAACTAGATACTAATAAAATAAAAATACGGATTGTTTTCATTCTGTAACCCTAAAAAAATTCCTAAAAATCACATCCCACTGTTAAAAGAGCACTGATTAAGCCACTCGTTTAATCGTCAAAATAAGTGCTTTGTATTACCGTCAATGAATATGTGGCTGCCCTGCTGGTTTAGCGTCCGGGTCTATTGGTTGTGGGTCAAGTGTTGCAACAGTCATATTGTCTCTGTTTAAATATTTTTTTGCGACAGCTTGAATCTGTTCCGATGTCACAGCCTTCAGTTTTTCTGGATACGTTTTTGATAGACGCCAGTTATAGCCCATCGTTTCTAACTGCCCTATCTGCATACCTTGGTAAAACATTGAGTCTCGCTCGTAAACATCTGCTGCAATCACAGCTGCCTTAACGCGATCTAATTCAGTTTGCGTTACGCCATCATTTTTAATTTTTTCAATCTCGGCTAATAGTGCTTCTTCGAGCTCTTTCACCGTTTTATCCTGTGAAGGCGTGCCTACCAATTCAAACAATGACAAGCGTCCTCTGGTTGCGCTATCGTAACCAGCCCCTACACTAACCGCCAAAGCAGTCTCACGCACTAATCGTTGATTTAGCCTTGCTGATTTATTTCCACTTAATACACCAGCCAAAACATCCAATGCATAAGGCTCCCAATTATTTTCAGTGCCTTCTACTTCACTAGACAAGGTGGGCGTATGAAATCCCATAATGATAAATGGAAGTTTACCGGGTGCTTTCACAACAGCTCTTCGTTCTCCCATTTGTTCAGGTTCAACCTGTGGTTTGCGCTCTGGCAATTTGCGCGCTTTCAGCGGGCCAAAATATTTCTTCGCCAAAGCGAACACTTCCTTAGCTTGGACATCACCAACAACCACTACAATCGCGTTATTGGGTGCGTACCAATGTTGATACCATTCACGGGCATCATCAGCTGTCATGTTTTCTAAATCATTCATAAATCCAATCACTGAGCGTCCGTATGGATGTGCACGGAAAGCCATTGATTGGA
>CAXIBZ010000113.1:0-5931 GCA_964022105.1 uncultured Methylophilaceae bacterium | reverse complement strand
CTGATGGTGATTTAAAAGTTAATATGGTGCTTGCTGATATGAAAGGCTCACCAAAAGCAGTACAAAGCAGTGGTATCACAGGTGACATCTCAATTGAGCAGGGCAATCGAACGGTAACAAGTGAATTTTCTTCACCATTTACAGGCAATATAGAGGCGCTAATCTTTGATATACCTAAACTGGTAGGCAAACTCAATATTAAAGATCCGAGTCTGCCGAATGGTGCGATGCAGGGCACATTTAACTTAAGCGCACATGCTGACATTAACAATGAACTCGCGAACAGCAAATTCGATTTAGTGCTCGCAGACACTAAATTAAATGGCGATGTCGCCATCTCAAGCTTTAAACAGCCGAATATTAAGTTTAATGTAAATGCGGATACATTGGATCTGAATAAACTGTTAGGCGCACCGAAAAAGACCGATGCTACTGAAGCAAAAATCAGCAAACCAGCCGATTTATCTGCACTAAACAGCTTGCTATTAGATGGAAAAATAAAAATCAATAGCATTCTCTACGACAAACATAAAATCAGTGGCCTTAATCTAGACTTAAAAGCAGATGGTAAAAAGTTAGCTATTAATGGCCTGAATGTAAAAGTAAATGAAAGCCAAATTAAAGGCGCATTAAGCATTAGCCAGTTTAATAATCCGCTATATACATTTGACCTTGATATAGACCAGTTGAATTTGAATGACTATATCAGCGAAGCACCTGCCGAGACAAAATCAACAGGAGATGAAGTGATTGATTTGAGTGCGCTAAAGGCCTTAAATGCAAATGGCTCATTGCGCATAGGTAAACTCAATTATGGCAAAACGAAAGTCTCTAATGTACATATCGATTTGAAAGCGGATGATGGCGTGGCAACGCTTTCGCCTCTTTCGGCCAACCTCTATAACGGAGCAATGAAAGGTTCGCTTAGGCTAGATGCGCGTGCAACGCCTGATATCGCTTTTAAACAAACCATGACCAGTGTTTCTATTGGACCTTTATTACAAGACACCATCAATAATGACATGTTGTCAGGCACTGGCACCCTCAATGTTGATATCAATACCAAAGGTAATACAGTCAACACGTTTAAAAAGAGTCTAAGTGGAACTTCATCCTTAGCATTAGCCGACGGTGCCATTAAAGGCATTGATATTGCTGGCCAAATACGTGGCATTAAAAATAAAGTGAATATGCTCAAAGGCCAAGCCGCTGAAACGCCTTCAGATGAAACTAAAAAAACCGATTTTAGTGAGCTGACTGCAAGTTTTACTATCAAAGATGGTATTGCTCATAATGAAGACTTATCCATGAAGGCACCCATATTACGCCTAGCAAAAGGTGATAGCCGTGGCGATATTAATATCGGCAGTGAAACCATTAACTACACTGCAACACCTACCATCGTTAAATCAATTAAAGGACAGGGTGGAGAGAATTTAGACGAGCTGGCTGGCGTCGCTATACCACTCAAAATATCAGGTACATTTACTAACCCAAAATTTGGACTTGATACCAAAGCGATTGCCACAGGCCTAGCCAAAGCAAAAGTGCTAGAAAAAGTGGGTGGAGAAAAGGGCGCTGCCGTACAAGAGTTACTTGAAGGTGAAAACAAAGTCGACGCACTAAAAGGTTTACTCGGCAAGAAGAAAAAAGACACAGAGACTGATGCCGCACCTAAAACTGATACACCAGCAGACACAACAAAACCAGCTACCGAACCAGCCGCAGAAGAAAAACCGAAATCAGTAGAAGATAAAGCAAAAGAAGGACTCAAAGACCTTCTCAAGTTTTAGCAAATTACGGTATGGGCGCGTTATCGCAAGCTATCATTAGCTGGCAAAAAAAACATGGCCGGCACGATTTGCCCTGGCAACACACCACAGACCCATACGCCATTTGGGTATCGGAAATCATGCTACAGCAAACCCAAGTTTCTGCAGTAATTGGTTACTATGCCCTATTTATGCAACGGTTTCCTTCCATTGCAGCCTTAGCAGAAGCTACACAAGAAGAAGTATTACAACATTGGAGTGGCCTAGGTTACTACTCACGTGCGCGTAATTTACATTATGCCGCACAAATCATTGTTGATGACTTCAATGGCATATTTCCACAACAATTTGAAGATATTATCAACTTGCCAGGCATAGGACGTTCTACAGCAGCGGCAATCTCTACCTTTGCACTCAATAACCCGCAACCCATATTAGATGGCAATGTAAAACGTGTTTTTGCGCGATATTTTTTATTGGACGGTTGGACTGGCAGCCCTGCGATACAGAAAAAACTATGGTTAATTGCCGAAAAGGAGAACCCAACTGAGGAGGCTATTGCCTATACGCAAGGCCTAATGGATTTAGGCTCATTAGTCTGTTCACGCACCAAACCCAAATGCCCGAAGTGCCCGCTTAACATGAGCTGCCAAGCATTAATCCATAACAAAACCAATTTACTACCCACCCCTAAGCCAAAAAAGGCATTACTGGAAAAAGAAACCACTATGCTGATTATCCGCATGGATAAAGAAATCTTACTGGAAAAACGCCCACAAAAAGGCATATGGGCTGGTTTATGGAGCCTACCTGAAATCAACGTAAATGCCATTGCATCCGAAGCGGCAAAACAACTATTTGGTTTAGAAACAGAGCCAGAAGAAACGCTAGCAATCGTGAACCATGCATTTACCCATTACAAACTGGCGATTACGCCGCAACCGCTAACCGTTATCAGCGCGAATAATCAAACAGCCCCCAATGCGGTTTGGATGCCTATTGAGGATGCTATCGAGGCAGCTATCCCCACACCAGTTAGAAATATACTGCTGAAATTAAGATAATAAATTACATACGGCCTATCAAACTATTTAATACGTCGTGCAACTGCAGTTATTTTTTGCCCAGACTATTGGCACAGTAAGGTTTTTATGTGCAAAATAAGAACTAATCCATCAAGCATGACTTGCTGAACGCGTATTTGCTTGCAAACTTCAATCTGGAGACTCCATGATCACTTCAACTACCACTAGCAATCAGACATCTCACGCGCCTTCTTACTATGCCCACTCGGCCCATACCTCACCCGAGCGCCCGCTGCTACAAGGCAGTACTCACGCAGATGTTTGTATCGTTGGCGCTGGCTACACCGGTCTCTCTGCTGGTATTGCGCTAGCAGAAGCAGGCCTGAAAGTAGTGGTCCTAGAGCAGGCACAAGTAGGCTGGGGAGCTTCTGGTCGCAATGGCGGCCAGATTGTGCACAGCTTTTCGCGCGACATTGATGTGATTGAGCGTAGCTATGGCAAAGCTGTAGCCGAACCGCTGGCGCGTATGATGTTTGAAGGGGCACAGGTGATTCGTGAGCGCGTGGCGAAATACGATATCGATTGCGATCTAAAAGACGGGGGCATTTTTGCTGCCATCAGCTCGCGTAAAGCCAAAGGTCTAGCAGAGCAAAAGAAGCTCTGGGAGCAATGGGGGCACCCTGGCTTAAGCTTAGTCGACACGCCAGCCGATGTGCGCAAATATGTGAACACAGACCGCTACATGGCACTGCTCATCGACCCTACTGGCGGCCATTTCCACCCGCTAAACCTAGCCCTTGGCGAAGCAGCTGCACTAGAACGTTTGGGCGGCACAATTTACGAAAACTGCGCTGTAGAGAAGATTGACAGAGGTGAGCCCGCCACCGTATATACAGAACAAGGTCAGGTGCGCTCGCGTTATGTTATCGTGGCCTGCAATGCCTATATTGGCAATCTTGAGCCAAAGCTAGCTTCTAAATCCATGCCTTGCGGTACTCAAATCATCGCCACCGAGCCGCTCGGCGCACTGGCAGATGAACTCATACCTTCAGACCATTGCGTTGAAGATAACAATTTCTTACTCGATTACTTCCGCCTTACGGGCGATAAGCGCATGCTGTTTGGCGGTGGCGTAGTATACGGAGCGCGTGATCCCAAAGAAGTCACCAAGCTCATCCGCCCGAATATGGAAAAAGTGTTCCCACAGCTCAAAGGGGTAAAGATTGATTTCGGATGGACTGGCAACTTTCTATTGACCTTATCACGCATGCCACAGGTTGGTAACCTCTCGCCTAACATTTATTATTCTCAAGGCTGCTCTGGTCATGGCATCACCTTTACCCACCTGATCGGCCGCGTCTTGGGAGAAGCTATCCAAGGCGATACTACACGTTTTGACGCCTTCGCCCGCCTGCCTCATCACCCGTTTCCAGGTGGACGGCTGTTTCGTGTACCTTTCACTGCGATGGGCGCGCTTTGGTACCAGATGCGCGATCAGTTCGGCGTTTGAGTCTGGTAGTGCATGAATTCACCACAAAAAAATCATATCGATCCGACAATCTCATCATATAATTTTCAAAGATTAGAACATATTAATTGGAGGAACATCATGAAGTTAACATTTGCCATCATTGCCAAAACATTCGTTTTATCATTAATCTTTCCTCATGTTGTCCACGCAAACCCAACAGGAATGAGCCCAGAACAAATGCAGCAAATGATGAAGCAAGCTGAAGCTGCACAAGCCTGTATGGAAAAAGTTGATCAATCCAAGCTTGAAGCATTAGAAGTAAAAGGCAAGAAAATGCAAGCTGAAATCAAAGCGCTATGTAAAGCTGGTAAACGCGATAAAGCGATGAGCACCGCGATGGAATACAGCATGCAAATGAAAAATGATCCTGCGCTGAAAGAAATGAGCAAATGCGGAGAAATGATGCAAGGGATGATGCCCAAACCTTATTCACCGATTGAAGAAGGACCTGACGGCAAACCATCACATGTATGTGACAACATTTAATGAATGCTAAACGTAGTTAGCGTAGGTCTATTCTTTAAACAGCCCTAAATCAATTAAAGACGCACGTAGTTTCGTTTCCACTTGCTGATATCCCACCGCATTAGGATGAACATAATCCGCTTTTAGTGCATTATTAGATAACACCTCAGAAAATATTTCTTCAATCAAGGGCGTTTCTGTCTCTTTGGAGAGTTTTTCGTATAGCGCATGATCAGACAAACCGCCAAACGCCGCTTTGGCTGGTTGGTAGTCAGGTATTGCAATTAGTAACGTCATTATCTGATTATGCTTTGCTTGTTCAATAATCGCTTTTAAATTATTTTCCGTTTGTGCAATCGGTACTTTTTTTAAAAAATCATTGCCACCAAGTTCAACAATTAACAAACTTGGCTGATGTTCTAGTAATAAATTAGGCAATCTTGCTAAACCTTGCGCAGTAGTATCACCAGGCACACCTGCATTCACAATCCGCCAACCTGTATTTTGTGCTAATAACGTGGGGTAGTCTTCGCCTTTAGTCGCGCCAGTGCCATAGCTTAGGCTATCGCCTAAAATCAACACTGCGGAATCTGGTGGTAGAACTGGCAGCTTCTGCTCGCTATTACACGCAACCAAGGCAAATGCTATTGATAATAACCAAATCTGCTTAATATAAATAAAAGTGCGCATATTGTTGATGTTGTTAAAAGCGTTACTCATAAAAAAAGTAGCCGAAGCTACTTTTTTTAATTAGTGAGGCCGTGAGTGCAGAATCCGCTCAGCTAACATTTGAAAACGCGGTGACACAAATTTTCTGCTTTGCTGCCCTGCATCTGCAATCGTTAATAGTTCTTCAATTGCCGAGCGAAAGCCTAGCTCAAATAACCAGTAATCCGACTCTTTAATTTCAGACTTGCCATCGGCATTAATATCTTCGCATAGCTTATCAAAAGCTTCTTTACATACATTATGTTCTGCCATCATTACCTCCTTACAACAAACACTATATCAGATTCTAACGCTGACTTAATCTTGATCCCAGCTATCTTCCCACATACAGTGTTTAATTCTATTTCTGTTTGCAATTAATTCATCAATACTTGGCTCATCGTTCATTGCACGTTTAATTGCCAATTTT
>CAXIBZ010000112.1:0-5986 GCA_964022105.1 uncultured Methylophilaceae bacterium | reverse complement strand
AATGAAGTACCTGCTAGATTAGGCTTTAAAGACACGTTTACCAAATCGTGCACTATTTCTGATCTTGTCGGTAAAGTACTCGTTTTCTTTGCTATGTTATTTGCTACAGTGGAGGCAGCCAACCGCTTAGGGTTCGGACAAGTGAGCGACATCATCAGCATCTTCATCCAATTTGGCGGTGATATCTTGCTTGGCTCTATCATTTTAATTGTCGGTTTCTGGCTATCTAATCTTGCGTATAATGCAATTGATCGTGCTAGTGGTAAGAAAACATCGGGACTAGCCAGCATTGCTCGTATTGCCATTATTGGCTTGGTTATCGCCATGGGTCTACGAGCCATGGGTATTGCTGACGACATTGTCAATATGGCATTTGGCTTAACCCTAGGCTCAGTGGCAGTCGCAGTTGCACTAGCCTTTGGTTTAGGTGGCCGCGAAGCTGCTGGTAAACAGCTTGAATATTGGTTCAGTAAACTGCGGGATGGCGATAAATAGTCGCTAATCATTGTAGTATGTAAATTTAAAAGGCCAGAATTAAATGCTGGCCTTTTTATTTTTCACTTAAATTTGTAAATCACCAGTCATCGTATTAAGCTGTTCAATATCAGCAACTCCAAATAAATAGTAGCAACCGTACAAATATTTTCCGTTTTATTTGTTTTTTCATTGAGAGATTATTTGTGTGGCTCCATATTAGTTGCGATATTTTATTCGATGTGACAGTCGAAACCCCGTTGATTTTAATGTTGCGTCCACGCAGTGGACTTTAACAATGGATTGCGCGCGAATCTTTTATATTCAATCCAAATGATGTTCAAGTAATTGAATATACTGATCAATATGGTAATTTGTGCTAACGCTTGACTGCATCTGTAGGTACATTTTCAATTTGTACATCTGCAGATATTTTAACAACTGACAGTTTTGATGTTTTACCTTGTGCACCATTTGATGCCATACAAACTTTACCTGACCATGTACTTTCATACTTACTCCCTACACGCTATTGTGAATGAGATCGCTTTATTGATTTAGGAAGAGAAATTGTCGCAGATGCTTCACCTGGTTATGACCAAGTTTTGGCAATTGACCAATGGATTCGACAAAATATCCGCTTTAATTCTAATGACCCAACTTTTCAGCTCTCTGCAATTGAAGTTAATCAACAAGGTGAGGGTGTATGTCGAGATTTAGCTCACCTTGGCATTGCGCTATGTCGTGCCTTATGTATTCCTGCTCGCATGGTAGTCGATTACTTATATGGTTTAGAACCGATGGATTTTCACGCATGGTTTGAAGCTTATGTTGGTGGACGCTGGTATACTTTTGATTCAACACAAGCATCACCAAAAGGTGGATGTATTGCCATAGCCTATGGTCGTGATGCCGCCGATGTTGCTATTTTTAATCAATTCGGACCAACTTTATACGCACGACAGATGTCCGTGCAGGTAGAAAAGTTAGCCGGTGCACCAGGGTAAATAACATGCATAGAATCCGTATACAGCATCTTACTGAATATACCTTTTCAGCTCCTGTTACCCTAAATCCACATCGTTTGCTTATTAGGCCACGTGAAGGCCATGATGTCCGGATTGAGTCATCTAAACTTGATATTTCACCTGCGTATAACATTAAGTGGCAACGTGATGTGTTTGATAATTCATTAGCCATCGTTAGTTTTCAACAACCTAGCGATAAACTGAGCATTGCAAGTGAAGTAGTGATTCAACATTTCGAACAAGCTCCTTTTGATTTTATGCTCGAAGATTATGCTATTAACTACCCGTTTAATTATGCCGATGCGGAGCGTGCTGATTTGCTTGCCTATCAACAGCTTGTATTTTTAAATGATCAAAGTGCCATTAACCAATGGTTACATCAGTTTAATTACCTTGGCATGAATACATTTAGCATGCTTATGATGCTGAACCAATCAATTAGTAACCAATTTAACTATCAAATGCGTGAGGAGCCTGGTGTTCAGTCGCCAGCCTATACTTTGGCGCACCGAAGCGGATCTTGTCGTGACTATGCTACTCTGTTGATTGAGGCGTGCCGATGCTTAGGTTTAGCAAGCCGATTTGTTAGTGGTTACTTACATGCGCCAGCAACTGAAGAAGGTCACGCCAGCACACATGCTTGGGTAGAAGTTTATCTGCCTGGAACAGGTTGGAAAGGTTTTGATCCCACATCAGGACAAGTGACAAGTAGCCAGCATATTGCGACTGCCGTTGCAAGAAACCCAGAAGCTGTTCCTCCGATTGCTGGTAGTTTTATTGGATTAGGATCAAATAAACCAACGATGTATGTCGATGTAAAAGTAAATTTATTAGCGTAATATAAAAGCTTATTTTGTCTGTATCAGCGTATCAGATGAAATGACATGACTTATTTCAAATACTAAACTACAGGTTCACATGAATTAGTCTGGTAAAATGCGGATTATATTAGGAAGCCATTTTGAAGACACTTAAGCTAAATAAAAAACCTTCTTCTGATAAGCCAACGGCAAGAAAAGCACCTGTAAGACGTGCTGACCCAACCAAACGCGATCGAAGTAAGCCTCCAGCACCAAAACCGACATTTAAGGCCGATGTAAATGAACAAGAGCAACGCCAAAGAAACCATAAGCATGATGGCAGCTTGCATGATGATCAAAAACGTTCACAAAAATTAAAAACAAGCCCGGATGTAAGAGAAGAGCCTATACTTCGTAGTGAATTTAAAAACCGTGCGTTTGTTGATAATAATGAAAACCGCGCCAAAAACAATGAAACTCAAGAAAGACCACAAAAAGCACGCAACAAAACTGATGATGTTCGCATACAAGCAGAAACAACGCGCAATTATGCAGACCGCGAAGGAAACTATCGTAACCCACCCAGACGTGGTGGTAAAGCTAGGGATGGTTTTAAAGCGAGTGAATTTGATAAAAACCGCGCTAACAACAAAAATGCGACAAACATAACAAAACAGCAAGACGACCAACTCCCCAGACTTTCCAAAAGAATGTCTGAGTTGGGGATTTGCTCGCGACGTGAAGCCGATGAATGGATTGCTAATGGTTGGGTTAAAGTCGATGGTATAGTCATCGACACACTAGGAACACGTGTAAGCCCTGATGCTGAAATTGTCGTCAGCGGCTATGCACAAGAGCATCAAGCAGAAAATGTCACCATTCTGCTGCATAAACCTGTGGGTTATGTAAGTGGGCAAGCAGAAGATGGCTATCAACCAGCAATTGTATTAATCCATCCTGATAATGAATGGCTGGATGATTCGCCAAATAACAAATCAAATAGAACTTTCCAACGCCGTTTTTTAAAAGGCCTGGCACCTGCTGGTCGGCTGGATATTGATTCGACAGGTTTATTAGTACTAACACAAGATGGACGTGTTGCCCGCCATTTAATTGGTCAGGATTCCAGTGTTGAGAAGGAGTATTTGGTTCGAGTAGAAGGGAAGCTCGACGATAATGGTCTACAGTTGCTTAATCATGGCTTAACTTTAGATGGTCAACAGCTAAAACCTGCAAAAGTGAGTTGGCAGAATGAAGATCAACTTCGTTTTGTATTACGTGAAGGCAAGAAACGTCAAATCAGGCGCATGTGCGAAATGGTAGGCTTACATGTAGTTGGCCTCAAAAGGGTGCGCATTGGCAGCGTTAATCTAGGTAAATTACCACTTGGGCAATGGCGTTACTTAGGACCAAACGAGCAATTTTAATTACAATTTAATTTAAAAAGGGAAGTAATGGGTGTTTTTGATAGTATTGCAGCGTCCGTATTAGACCAGGTGGCTGGTGAAAAAGCAGGTACTGCAAAAATAGCGATAGAAATGTTCAATCAATATGGTGGACTCAATGGGATACTAGCCAAATTCCAAGAAAGTGGCCTGGCAGATATTGCGGCTACATGGGTCAGTACTGGGGAGAATCAACCAATATCTGCACAACAAATTACTGAAGCGTTTGGTGCCGACGATATTGCCGAAATGGCAAAAAAGTTCAATTTTGATACTAATGTTATGAGCACCCAACTGGCAGAACATTTACCAAAAGTTATCGACAAACTGACACCCAACGGTGAAGTAAGTAAACACTCAAATGATTTATTTAAAGTCGTGATGAGTATGATGAAATAGACTTACGCAATCATCTAATTTAACTAACTGATAAGAAACTATGGATATTATTCTAATACTGAAAACGATTGTGATGGGGCTCGTTGAAGGTGCAACGGAGTTTCTGCCAATAAGTAGTACTGGTCACCTGATTATCACTGCCGACTGGCTTGGGTTTTTAAGTAAAGAAAAACGTGATGTTTTTGAAATTATCATCCAACTAGGTGCCATTCTTGCGGTGGTATGGCAATATCGCGTTAAAGTAACACATGTTGTGTCACATTTACATCAAGAAAAATCTCGTCAGTTAGTCGTCAATCTATTTATTGCATTTTTACCACTTGCACTAATCGGCTTAGCTTTTCACCATCAAATTAAAGCATTATTATTTAACCCAAAATCTGTTGCGATTGCATTGATCGTTGGTGGTTTTATTATCTTTTGGATTGAAAAAAAACTCCCAAAAGTGACCATTTATTCAGTTGACGACATGGATTGGAAGCTTGCATTAAAAGTTGGATTCGCCCAAGCGATTGCCCTGATACCAGGCGCTTCCAGGGCAGCTTCAACCATTATGGGCGGTATGATTTTTGGTTTATCACGCACAGTAGCGACAGAGTTTTCATTCTTCTTAGCTATTCCAGTTATGTTTGCGGCTACCGTTTTTGATTTATATAAAAGCAGAGAGTTACTCGAGGCGAATGACTTGCTCATTTTCTTCATTGGTTTTGTAACCGCATTCATCTCTGCATTAATCGTTATAAGAGTGCTAATTCGTTATATTGCACACCATGATTTTACACCGTTCGCATGGTACAGAATCGTGTTTGGTGCAATTGTACTTTTTTATTACTGGTAAACTTTACAGCTAAATACTTATCCAAGTATTTACATACTAAAATTAGCAAATAAGTGGAGGAGGATAAATGAACAAATATTTGAAATATGCCGCTTTTACCATAGGTGGTGTTATCCTCGTTGTCGTCCTGATTATGGCCTATTTTGCTGCTACGTTTAATCCCAATGATTATAAACAGCAAATTATTGATTTAGTTAAAGAAAAAAAAGACCGAACACTCACTATTGATGGGGACATTAGTTTAAGCTTCTGGCCAAAACTAGGCGCAAACCTCGGCAAAGTCTCCATTTCTGAACATCAATCCGATAAAGAGTTTGCTGCCATTAACAGTGCTAAAGTCGCACTTGCAGTTTTACCGTTATTAAAGAATTCATTAGTCGTCGACACCATTTACATTGATGGCGCTAAAGCCAATATTGTGAAATATAAAGACGGTACGACAAATTATGATGACCTGATGAGCAAAGACGAATCAGAGCCATCTGATATTAAATTTGATGTGCAAGGCATCAATATCACAGACTCAGCAATCAATTACACAGATGAAACACAAGAGGCCAGCTATCAAATAAGTGAATTTAATATGGAAGCTGGTCATATCGCATTAGGTCAAGCATTTGATCTTGATACAAGCTTTCATGTTGAAGCGAATAAACCTGTGGTATCTGCAAACACAAGCGTTAAAGGTAACTTTTTATATGATCCTGAAACGAAACGCTTTAAAGTAACTGGCCTAGACAGCGCCGTTCAAGGTGACTTACTGAATGGTAAAAATGTCGGCATTAAAGCCACAGGCGATATTGACGCGCAAACCGAAAGTATGGAATTCTTGGTTGATGATTTAAAACTCACTTTAACTGGTGATTTTGATGGCGTCAAACAATCAATCAATTTAGCAGCACCAGCTATTAACATCGAAAAAGACAATGTAAGTAGCAATCAAGTGACTATTAGCTTATTACAAAATAAAGCTGATGGTGATTTAAAAGTAAATATGGTGCT
>CAXIBZ010000111.1:0-6003 GCA_964022105.1 uncultured Methylophilaceae bacterium | reverse complement strand
GCTGTTGCCAACGTGCCTGTGTGGCCAACTATTTTGGGATTAAGTTTGATTGGTGTCATCAGCGGTGTGTTAGATATTTTTTTCTACGCCATTTTTATTCAAGTTATTTTAAGCTGGATAAACCCACACACCCCTATTACACCAGTCCTTCACAGTTTGACTTGGCCAGTGCTTGGCCCAATTAAAAAAATCATCCCACCCATAAGCGGCATAGATTTTTCACCTTTTGTTGCGATTATTTTGTTGCAAATGCTCAACATTTCCATCATCGGCACACTACAAAAAAGCATGTTGTCAGTATTTTAACTGTATTTTTTATTTGCTCTGACTTAGTATAGAACTTCATATTTATTAACAACAACAAGACTTGATATGATGGAAACACCACTACTCACCAAACTAAATGCATACAATACTTGGCGTGCCAAGCTTGAAAAAACGATTTCTGATTATCGTGATTGGCTTGCAATAAGCCCACAGACAGATAGCGTAAAAGAGCTACGTTTGCATGACATGCTAGAAGCACTGAAGCATGACCAAATCGTTATGACATTTCTGGCAGATAATGAGTTGGGGAAAACAGAAACCATCAATGCCTTGTTTTTTGATGAAATAGAACGGCACTTTTTCCCAATCAAGCCCAGTGATAGCGCAATGTGCTCAACTGAGTTTTATTGGAACCCAAACGAAGAACCATGCATTAAATTACTCCCTATTAGCACGCGACGTACAGAAGACACACTCGCCTACCTAAAAACAACACCTAATATCTGGCAAAAACATCAACTTCACATTGGTGACAATGAGGAAATGCAAGCTGCATTCAGCAAACTATCCGAGCAACTAGAAGTCAGTCACAGTGAAGCGGTCAGCCTAGGTCTTTGGGATGAAACCGATAAAACGATGGTTTCATCTCTTGAGAAAGGTGGTTTTATTAAAGTGCCACTTTGGCGGCATGCAATGATTAATTATCCTCATCCAGTACTAAAAAATGGCTTAGTTATTTTTAGCACCCCTGGGCTTGACAAACTCAATGCAGAACCTGAACTGATGCTGAACAATATGCAAAGTTCGGATGCTGCAATTTTTATTACGCCAGCTGATACTGGCGTCACAGAAAACGATGTGGCGATATGGAATGAGTACATCAAAAATAGAATTAAGCAGCAGTTTGTTTTGCTTGATAAAATTGATTCATTACGTAGTAAGCATCATACTGACTTAAGCCTAACAAATGCAATTGACCGCCAAGTCACCATGACAGCGCATCAGCTTCACACCTCTCCAGAAAATGTATTCCCTATCTCAGCGCAACAGGGATTGCTAGCAAAAAAACAAAACAATAAAGACCTGCTGACATCCAGCAAGCTACCAATTTTCGAACAAGAACTGGGAGATAGGGTTGTACAAGCCAAGCATCACTTATTAGGCAAAACAATTGCGTATGAATGCAGCGAAATGATTAAAAGTTCGCGTAAGATCATTCAGCAACGCCGGAGCAGTTTACAAGAGCAAATCAATGAACTGAAAGCAATTAAAGGTAAAAATGTGAGTGAAACACAGCTTATCCTGAAAAAGGTGATTGCTGAAAAGAAGCGCTATGAGTCCTCAATACCTACGTTTAATCTCGCCAATGAAAAAATTTCTAAGCATGGTAAAAACTTACTCAAGCATTTAAGTGTTGCCTACTTGGATTCTTCAATTAAGAAAAGCAGAAAAGAAATTGGCGACAGTTGGACCACAATCGGCCTAAATCAAGGCATGCGGAATGTCATGAAACAAGCCAATGAGCTGGCAGATTATGTCACCAAAGAAAGTAAAAAAATCAAGAAACTTGCTGACAATGTCTATGATGTTTTCCAGTCCAAACATGGTTTTGAAATATTTGAGGCGCCTGAACTAGATATGTCAAATTTTCTCAATCAGATGCGCACGTTAGAAAAAGTCACAGATGATTTTTGTAGAGACCCCATTAACGTGATGACAGAAAAGCACTTTTTAGTTCGCAAATTTTTCTTAGGCCTAGGTACCCAAAAGCAAAAAATATTCGAACAAGCACGAAAAGACTGTGAGCATTGGTTATTAGATGTACTCAGTACACTAAAATCGCAAATGACCGAGCATAAAACCACATTAACAGAACGAACAAAAAACTTAATGAAGGCAAACGATAGTTCGAAAGCGCTGGATCAACAGTTGAAAGCAGTGGAAGCTGAGTTCACTCAAGTCTCAAAAGAAAGCAAATCGATGGATGCGTTGCTGCTGAATATAGTCACTGCTATGCAACCTGCAATAAAAGCGCAGTTAGCAGAAAAAAATAGCTTGAGTATGCCCGCCTTTAATTTGCCAGAGCTACCATTGTCATTTCTAATAGACAAAGAAAATTCATCTTCGGCTGCCTAAACAATTAACAGTGTGCTAAGTCCAAACAACATCATAGACCTCACGTGGGTACTGATGATCCACCTGTAGTACAACACGCTTATTAATAAAGTCAGATAAGTTTGCCAAACTTTGAGACTCCTCATCTTGTAGCAGACTGATGACGCTAGGTGATGCGATCACCTTGAACTCTTTCGCTTCAAATTGTCTGGACTCTCGCATTAACTCGCGCATAATTTCATAGGCAATCGTTTGGGCAGTTTTATACTCACCTCTTCCACTACACACCTCACAAGGCTCACATAACAAATGTGCTAAACTTTCTCTGGTGCGTTTCCGCGTCATTTCCACCAAGCCTAACTGCGTGAAGCCATTTACATTGGTGCGTGCACGATCAATACTCACAGCGCGTTTAAGCTCCTCTAGTACTTTTTCACGCTGCTCATCTTCATCCATATCGATGAAATCAATAATGATGATACCGCCTAAATTTCGTAACCTGAGCTGTTGTGCAATACATTGGGCTGCCTCTAGATTAGTCTTAAATATCGTATCTGATAAGCTTTTACCGCTCACAAAACTACCAGTATTTACATCGACCGTGGTCAACGCCTCTGTCTGATCAAAAATCAAATAGCCACCAGACTTCAACTCAACTTTTCGTAAAAAAGCGAGTTCGAACTCTTTCTCAATATTGTAAAAATCAAAAATAGGACGTTTGCCTTGATAATGACTGAGCGGTGCAAGCGCTTTAACAACGTATAGCTCCGCGAACTCTTTCATCATTAAATAGGTTTCTTTTGAATCAACGCGAATACTGACAGTATTCGTGTTGACAACATCTCGAAGCACTCGCTGCGGTAAACTTAAATCGTAAAAGATCAATGATCGTTCTGTCGCAATCTTGCTATCTTCTTGAATCTTATCCCAAACTTTTTCTAGGTAATCAATATCCGATTTCAACTCTTCATCCGTAGCGCTTTCCGACATGGTTCGGATAATAAAGCCCCCTTTTTTACCTTCGGGCAATAATCCAAGCAAACGGTTACGTAATATCTCACGTTCTTCTTCGTCTTCAATACGTTGCGATACGCCAATATGGTCTTGATGCGGTAGAAAAACCAGAAAGCGCCCAGCTATACTCACTTCAGTCGTCAGTCTCGCGCCTTTAGTACCGATGGGCTCTTTAGTGACTTGTACAATAATTAATTGTCCTTCATGTAGCACCTCTTGAATTGGTCTTCCTGCTTGACCGTCTTCTTCTAAATAACATTCTCGAATATCAGCAGCATGTAAAAATGCTGCTCTTTGCAGGCCAATTTCAACAAATGCAGATTGCATTCCAGGCAACACGCGACAAACCTTGCCAAAGTAAATGTTACCGACAATACCTAATGAAGAACTGCGCTCAATATGTAGCTCTTGTGCTACACCATGCTCCAATACAGCTACGCGTGTTTCTTGTGGCGTAACATTAATAAGTATTTCTTGTCCCAATGTTTAACTCTTTAACAATTAATCAATTAATCAATTATGTAGATGCTATTTTATGAATAAGTTGCATGGTTTCAAATAGCGGCAATCCCATTACACCTGAATAGCTTCCCTCAATATGTTTTATCCATGCAGCTGCCTTGCCTTGAATGCCATAACTACCCGCTTTGTCTCTATGTTCACCAGAGGCAATATAGGTGTTAATCTCATCAGGACTCAGCCGCATCATGTCTACAGCTGTCGTACTCAAGACTACTCTAACCTTACCTTTGTAACATGCTGCAACGGCAGTGTGCACTATATGCTTTTTACCTGATAACTGCTTTAACATTGTATAAGCCATCTCGTCGTTTTCTGGCTTACCTAAAATCCGCTCATTTATACTGACTGTTGTATCAGCGGCTAGCACCACCAGATGAGAGTACTCACTTTTCATGCTGCTCGCTGTTGTCAGCGCCTTTTCTTTCGCTAATCGCTTTACATAATTTTCTGGCTTCTCATCATGTTGCACCGATTCATCAATATCAGCGGGCAACACGATACACTCTATGCCAACTTGTTTCAGCAGTTCTATTCGTCTTGGGCTTCTAGAAGCCAGAATAACCATTTGGTTGTTGTTATTTCTTTTCATGGCGATACTTTAATAGACTCCCAGCTGTTTGCCAAACACAAAGTGATATTTGAACTGTATTTTTTAGCTTACGCTATGTATATGCTTAACAAGCAGCTTGGCGTAAAATAGCGATTGTTCCTTTGATGAAATGTAATGTGAAAAAAGAAATTTGGAAACCCAATGCAACTGTAGCCGCAATTGTTGAACGAAATGGACAATTTTTGCTTGTTGAAGAGACTACCAGTCGTGGCAACCGCTTCAATCAACCAGCAGGTCACCTTGAAGATAGAGAAACAATTACACAAGCAGTGATTCGTGAAACAAGAGAAGAAACGGCATATGATTTTGTTCCAGAATCATTATTGGGTATCTACCATTGGCGGCATGAACACAATGAGACGACCTATCTGCGTTTTGCATTCATTGGTCATGTGACCAACCATTATCCTGAACAAGACTTAGATGAAGGCATCGTAAGAGCTGTGTGGATGGACATTGATGAAATTCGTGAAAAGCAAACACTAATGCGTAGCGATCAAGTGTTAACTTGTTTCGAGGATTATCTTGCTGGAAAACATTACCCTTTAGAAACCATTACGCATTTATGAGATTATTTTTTTATGAGCAAACCTAAGGTAATTGTCGGCCTATCTGGCGGTGTTGATTCTTCGGTCACGGCCATGTTGTTAAAACAACAAGGCTATGATGTGACTGGTCTCTTCATGAAAAACTGGGAAGACGATGATGACGATGAGTACTGCGCCAGCAAGCAAGATTTGATTGACGCTGTATCAGTTGCAGATAAATTAGGTATTGATATTGAAGCTGTGAACTTTAGCAAAGAGTACAAAGACCGCGTTTTTGCAAACTTTTTAGCTGAATATGAAGCCGGCCGCACACCAAACCCTGACATTTTGTGTAACGCTGAAATTAAGTTTAAAGCTTTTTTAGACCATGCAATGGCGATGGGAGCAGATTTGATTGCAACTGGTCATTATGCAAAAGTCAGAGAAAACCCATTAAAAAAAGGCAGTTACCAGCTACTCAAAGCGGACGATGGTAGCAAAGATCAAAGCTATTTTTTATATCGCCTCAATCAAGCGCAACTAAGTAAAACGCTTTTCCCTTTAGGCTCCTATTTAAAGCGTGAAGTGCGTGAATTAGCAAGAGAGGCTGGTTTGATCAACGCAGAGAAAAAAGATTCAACTGGCATCTGTTTTATTGGCGAACGTCCTTTCCAGGAATTTTTACAACGCTATCTTCCTAAAAAACCAGGAGATATAAAAACCGCAGAAGGTAAAGTTGTTGGGCAACATGATGGGCTGATGTATTACACCCTGGGACAAAGGCAAGGTTTGAAAATAGGCGGTAGCCGTGACAGCACTGGTGAACCATGGTTTGTGGTCGCAAAAGATATGGCAAATAATGAACTGATTGTTGTGCAAGGGCATGACCATCCATTGCTATTAAGCGATGGACTTAAAGCGAGCCAATTACATTGGATTAGCGAAGAA
>CAXIBZ010000110.1:0-6106 GCA_964022105.1 uncultured Methylophilaceae bacterium | reverse complement strand
TACATCAGATAAAGAACTATTGATTTGCGCAACCCATGGTGCTTCGTATGAACCTGACACTGGATATTGTGTCTATGGTCCTTGCAAAGGAAAAAGGTTGCAACCATTACGTGTCACAGAGCAAGATGATGTGATTACTATTTATCTGGATAAGGATTAAGTGTTGTACCAATAACAATAATTTTTTAGGAAGCTGGAATGTCAGAAAATACAAATACCGAAGATAGCCGCTGGCAAAAAGAAGTCATTGAAAAGTTAGCAATGGCAAGCTTAAATGAGCAAAAGACTGCAAGGCGGTGGAGTGTGTTCTTTAAAATATTGCTGTTTGTGTATCTCTTTACATTGCTTGCCTATGCTGTAGGTTGGGTTGTTAAAGATGGCAAAGCAGTGATTGGTGAGCATACGGCACTCATCAATGTTTCTGGCGTTATTTTGCCAGGTGGCGAGGTGAATGCGGAAGCGTTTTCGGGTAGTTTAAAAGATGCTTATGAGAATAAGGGTACGAAAGGGATTATTTTACGTATTAATAGCCCAGGGGGCAGTCCAGTTCAAGCCGGCATTATTAATGAAGAAATCAAACGGCAAAAAAAACTACATCCTAAAATTCCTGTTTATGCAGTAGTTGAAGACATTTGTGCTTCAGGTGGATATTACATTGCAGCCGCTGCAGATAAGATATACGTAGATAAGGCGAGCATCGTAGGATCTATTGGCGTTTTAATGGATGGTTATGGCTTTACTGGTACGATGGAAAAGCTTGGTGTTGAAAGAAGGTTATTAACTGCGGGCAAAAATAAGGCGATGCTTGATCCATTTTCGCCTATTAACCCAGAACATGAGAAATATGCCAAGAAAATGTTAGATGAGATTCATGAGCAGTTTAAATCCGTGGTGAGAGAGGGCAGGGGTAGCCGTTTGAATGAAACCGAAGAAACATTCAGTGGTTTATTTTGGACTGGTGAAGAGAGTATTAAAATGGGTCTGGCCGATGCACTTGGTAGTACAGATTATGTTGCCAGAGAAGTGATTAAGCAAAAAGAGATTATCGATTTTACTTATCAGGAAAGTTTTGCAGATCGTTTTGCTAAAAGGTTGGGTGCTAGCATTGCTGAGCATATAGGTTTTGATACTAATGCTACAGGATGGTCGCTAAGGTAGTGAGCTGTAAAAAAGCTGGGATATCCCAGCTTTTTTAATAAGTAACTTGGCTTCTATGGGATTAACGCTAACTCATCGACTTTGTGTAATTAATCAGACCATTAGTTGAACTGTCGTAATTTGTGACTACCTCGTCATTCGTGAGTTGCGGCAAAATACGGCTGGCAATTTGTTTGCCATATTCAACACCCCATTGATCATAACTATTAATATCCCAAATAATACCTTGAACGAATATCTTATGTTCATATAGCGCAATTAACCTGCCAAGCGTACGAGGTGTCAATTTATTAAATAAAATCGAAGTTGTTGGGCGGTCACCTTCAAAAATTTTGTGCGGTAACAGTTTTTCCAGTTTCTCACCAGATAGACCTTGCTCTTCCAATTCGGCGCGCGCTTCTTCTTTTGTTTTGCCTAACATCAATGCTTGTGTTTGTGCTAGGAAGTTTGCTAACAGTATTTTATGATGCTCGTTTCCATTAGTGCCTACTTCATAATGGCTATGAATTGGCATAATAAAGTCAGCAGGGACAACTGGTGTGCCCTGGTGGATGAGTTGGTAAAATGCATGTTGACCATTCGTACCAGCTTCACCCCAGATAATTGGCCCAGTTTTATAGTGAACACGTTTGCCATCTCGGCACATAAACTTACCATTACTCTCCATATCCGCTTGTTGCATATATGCAGGGAAGCGTGCCATGCTTTGATCGTAAGGCAAAATAACATGCGAGTCTGCATGGAAGAAGTTGTTGTACCAGATGCCGATGAGTGCCATGATGACTGGCATGTTTTGTTCTAGCGGCGCGGTTCTAAAGTGCTTATCCATGTCATGGCCACCTGTCAGCAATTCTTCAAAGTTGTCCATGCCGACATAGAGCGCGATAGACAAACCGATTGCAGACCATAAAGAGTAGCGACCACCAACCCAGTCCCAGAACTCAAACATATTGTCTCTATCAATGCCAAAATCGGTAACAGCATCAGCATTCGTTGATAGGGCGACGAAGTGCTTGGCAATGTGCTTATTGTCCTGTGCACTGTTTAAGAACCAGGCGCGTGCAGAGCGTGCATTGGTCATGGTTTCTTGTGTCGTAAATGTTTTGGACGCAATAATAAACAGTGTCGTGTCCGGGTTACATTTTTCTAATGCACGAATCAAGTGAGCCCCATCAATATTGGACACAAAGTGTACATTTAGGCTTGGGCTTGCATAAGGTTTTAATGCATCACATACCATCACTGGTCCTAAATCTGAACCCCCAATGCCTATGTTGACGATATCGGTGATGCGTTTTCCTGTATAGCCTTTCCAATCACCATTACGCACTTTTTCTGAGAATGTGCGCATTTGTTTTAGCACCGCATTCACATCTGGCATTACATCATGATCATCAACATAAACAGGTTCGTTGCTACGATTTCGTAATGCTGTGTGAAGGACTGCACGATCTTCAGTAATGTTAATCTTTTCACCTGAAAACATGCGTTCGCGCCAGTCTTCAATTTTTGCCTCACGCGCTATTTGAAAAAGCAAAGTCAGTGTTTCTTCTGTGATACGATGTTTTGAGTAATCTAAAAGTAGATCGTCAAACGTTAAACTAAATTTATCGAACCGCTTAGGATCGGCTTTAAATAAACTGCGCATATGTAGCGCAGAGATAACTTTTTCGTGTTCACAAAGTGCTTTCCAGCTTGGGTGTTGGGTCAGTATTGCCATTTATTAATATATTTTTCTAATAAGTTTATGTAATTATAATCACTGATTGTTAAGTTAATGTTATTACCAGTCCAGCTAATGGCGGAATAGTAATAATTAGTGAGTGGTGCTGGTTCATCCATGCAATATTTTCAGATTGCATAATGTCAGGATTGCTCACATTGCTGCCGCCATAATGTGCACTGTCTGTATTGAGTACTTCTTTGTATTCTCCAGCAACTGGCACACCTATACGCTGCCCAATTCTTGGGACAGGTGTAAAATTCAGCACTATTATAGCAAATGTATGATTAATTCCACGTCTGACGAAACTCAGAAGCGATTGATCTGCATCTTGACATTCCAGCCATTCAAAACCAGCCGGTTCAAAGTCTAACGTATATAGTGCTTCATGAGATTGATATAAATCATTCAAGTCGCGATTGAGTTGTTGAATGCCGCGATGGAAGTCGTGATTTGGCTCTGAATTATTCAGTAGGTGCCATTCGAGACTAGTGTTAACGTTCCATTCGCTACGCTGTCCAATTTCATTCCCCATGAAATTGAGCTTTTTACCAGGTGATGTTGTTTGAAGACAAAATAATAATCTTAAGTTGGCGAACCGTTGCCAGGCATCACCAGGCATCTTGTTGAGCAGTGATTGTTTACCATGCACAACTTCATCATGTGAAAACGGCAGTACAAAATTTTCGCTATAGGCATAAAGCTGACCAAAGGTTAGTTTGTTATGGTGGAATTTTCGATGTACAGGATCTTCTTCCATATAAGCCAGTGTGTCATTCATCCAGCCCATATTCCATTTCATGCTGAAGCCTAAACCACCAGCATAGACTGGCCTTGAAACGCCTGGCCAAGCTGTAGACTCCTCTGCAATTGTCAACACGCCTGGAAACTCTTCACCTACAAATATGTTAAGTTGTTTAAAAAACTCGATGACTTCTAGATTCTCTCTGCCACCATATTTGTTCGGTAACCATTCACCTTCTTTACGAGAGTAGTCCAGATAAAGCATAGATGCGACAGCATCAACACGTAGACCGTCCAGATGAAACTCATTAAGCCAGAAATGCGCGTTGCTGATAAGGAAGTTACGCACTTCATTGCGGCCATAATTAAAAATATAGGTACCCCAATCTTGGTGTTCACCTAAGCGCGGATCTTCATGTTCATAAAGTGCCGTACCATCAAATCGCGCAAGCGCCCAATCATCTTTTGGAAAGTGACCTGGCACCCAGTCAAGGATAACGCCAATATTTGCTTGATGAAATTGATCGATTAAAAACCGCAAATCATCAGGTGATCCGAACCGATTGGTAACGCCGAAGTAGCCAGTTGTCTGGTAACCCCAAGATTCATTCAATGGATGTTCAGTAATTGGTAGTAGCTCAACATGCGTATAGCCCATTTCAAAAACATGAGGGACCAACCTTTCTGCAAGCTCTCTGTAAGTTAAGAAATGGCCATCATTGTTACGTTGCCAACTACCTAAATGAACTTCATAACAATTAAATGGTGCATGCAACCAGTCTTTTTCTTTTCTATTTTTTAGCCATGTGTCATCCTGCCATTGATGCGAGCTGTCACTTATTTTGCTGGCATTGCCTGGACGGTGTTCAAATTCAAACCCATAGGGGTCTGTCTTGATTAAAACATGACCTGTATGACGGTTACGAATTTCAAATTTGTATAGATCACTAGTGGTTAAATGCGGAATAAAAATCTCCCATACGCCACTGCTGCCAAGCGCGCGCATGCTGTGAATTCTTCCATCCCAGTTATTAAAGCTACCAACTACGCTTACACGTTCTGCGTTTGGCGCCCACACAGCAAACCGATATCCAGCAACGCCTTGCAGCGTCAATTTTTGTGCCCCGAGCATTTTGTAGGCTTGCTTAAGTTTTCCTTCTGCAAATAAATATAAATCATCGTTTGAAATAGAGCTGCCAAAAGAATAGACGTCATGGGTTTCAAATACATGGTTGCCGATTTCAATTTTCAGCAGGCACGGTGCAGTCATCTTTGCTGTGCTTTTCAGCGTAAAGAGTGGGTGCTTGTTAGTCTGCTTTAGTTCTACCCATTTTTGATTTATCTGAACAGAAATTTTTTCTGCCCTTGGATGAAAAACTCTGAGTATGTATTGGTTGTCAACTTGATGCAGTCCAAGAAAACTAAAGGGGTCATGGTGTTTCGCATCGATGATTTTTTGCAGATCTTGTTGGTCGCTATTTGCCATTTGATTTGTGGATTTTTTGGTCACTGAGTTTTTTTCTAATAAATTTAAATTATCGCTGTTAAATTTAATTGTAATAATGTAATGTAATTATAAAGCAGAAGTTATCAGTCTACCTGCTTAATTACCAGCTTTATTAGGACTCAAGAATGTCTAAGAATGAATTCAAGGAACGAAGGAAAGCAAATCCTCGGCAAGATGCGCCCTCAGATCGCTTTATCAGTAACTTAACAAAAAATACGGTGGCCATTATCCTAGCTGGTGGTCGCGGTAGCCGACTGAAAAACTTAACAGATTGGCGTGCAAAACCGGCAGTTCAATTTGGTGGTAAGTTTAGAATTATTGATTTTCCATTATCAAATTGCATCAATTCTGGCATCAGACGCATCAATGTAGCAACACAATACAAAGCGCAAAGTTTAATACAACACATACAACGTGGATGGGGCTTTCTCAGAGGTGAGTTTCATGAGTATGTGAATATTATTCCTGCTCAGCAGCGTCTGGGTGAGGAGTGGTACAAAGGCACGGCGGACGCTGTTTATCAGAATATAGACATACTTAAGGAAAATGGTGGTGAGTATGTCTTAGTATTGGCTGGCGATCATATCTATAAAATGGATTATGGCAAAATGTTGGCCACACATGTGACCAATAATGCAGATATGACCATCGCGTGTATCAATGTCCCGATTGAAGACGCAAAAGGATTCGGTATCGTTACTGTAGACGATGCAGATCGTGTGGTTAATTTTGCTGAGAAGCCAGAAAACCCAGAATCTATCCCAGGTAATGCTACACAGTCGTTTGCTAGCATGGGCATTTATATTTTTAATGCCAAATTTTTATATGAGCAGCTTATTCGTGATGCGGACAGCCGAAGCTCATCACATGATTTTGGTAAAGATATTATTCCACATGTGATTAAAAAATATCGCGTACAAGCGCATCGTTTTACAGATAGCTGTGTTGGAGCCCAAGACAATAATTTTTATTGG
>CAXIBZ010000109.1:0-6119 GCA_964022105.1 uncultured Methylophilaceae bacterium | reverse complement strand
AATGGCGTAGAAAAATATATCTAACACGCCGCTAATGAGACCAATCAAACTTAATCCCAAAATAGTTGGCCACACAGGCACGTTGGCAACAGCAAATGGGAAACCACTTAACCAAATCAGAGTGAAGTGTAGGATGAGTTGTGTGACAAATGCGAGTGCCAGCGTTGATAAGTCATTTTTTTTCCAACTTGGAATAAACTTGCGAGCTGGCTTTACTGCAAAGTCAGTCAGTGCCATCACGATTTGACCAATGGGGTTAAAGAAAGATGTTTTGGTTGCTTGCATCAAAAAACGAAGTAAAAACATCATCGTTAAAATGTTAAGTATTGTAGAGATAAGAAAGTGTGCTGCATTGGTAATCATGATGTTTGGTCCCTTTTGAAATGCATTATGGATGTAGCTGCGCTAGTTCTTCGCCTAGTGTTTTGGCCCGTTCGTAAGCTTTTTCAGCAGCTAGAATGATAGCCTCTTTTATCTGACTGTTTTGTAAGCTAATCAGTCCTTGTTCAGTCGTGCCTCCTTTAGAAGTGACTTGCTCGCGTAACATGGCGACTGGTAATTCACTTGAATCCGCAAGCAAACCAGCTCCTTTAAAGGTTGCGATACTTAATTGTTTCGCTTCAGATTCATTTAAACCTAAGGAGATTGCTGCTGCTTGTAATGCTTCAATAAAATAGAATACATAAGCAGGACCGCTACCAGAAATCGCTGTGACAGCATCTAACTTTTCCTCACTTTCTAACCATAATGTAGTGCCTGCTGCTGATAGGATTTGATCTGCCATCTCTTTTTGTATTGATGTTACTTTAGGTAAGGCATATAAGCCCGTAATGCCTGCTTGAATTTGAGCGGGTGTGTTGGGCATTGCGCGTACAATGATCTCGTAATGATTAAGCCACTTACTCAAATCTTTAAGTAGCACGCCAGCAGCAATAGAAATAATCAGTTGTTTAGAGAGTATGGCCGCTAAGTCTTTTGATACCGCTGGAAGTTGCTGTGGTTTGACTGCAATCACAATAACGTCGCTATGACTTAAATTATGCATTGAGCTTGATGTTACGACACCAAATTCCTTTTCTAATGCTTCTTGTTTTGACCTGTCAGGTTCAATAACCGTGATATCAGTCATCATGAATTGCTGTGTTTTTAAGCCAGCGATGAGTGCCCTTGCCATGTTGCCACCACCGATAAATGCTAGTTTCATTACCTAATCTTTCGTCAATTATTTGTTTGATTCCGCTCACCAAATATAGCTGAGCCAATACGTACAATAGTAGCACCTTCTTCTATGGCTGCCACATAGTCGCCTGACATGCCAATTGATAAGGTATCTAAATCAAAACCAGCATCCAATAACTGATTGAATGCTACTTTAATCTCTCTAAACTGGTGATGTTGTAGCGCAATGTCTTCTGTAGGTGCAGGAATTGCCATTAGACCTCTAAGTTTAAGTTTTGGTAGTTGGGTTATCTCGTTCGCCAATTCAATTAATGCTGGCATTTGAACACCACTTTTTGACGCCTCGTTGCTGCTATTGATTTGGATACAGATATTCAATGGGGACGCTTGATTGGAACGTGCGCTTGATAGGCGTCGTGCTATCTTTAACCGATCAACAGAGTGTACCCAGCTGAAGTGTTGGGCAATTAGCTGTGTTTTATTACTTTGAATTGGGCCAATAAAATGCCACTCGATGTTGCAATCTTCCAACAGCGCTTGTTTACCGATTGCTTCCTGCACATAATTCTCACCGAATGCTGTTTGTCCAGCACTGTAAGCCTCTCTTAGCTTTTCAGCGCTTTGCGCTTTGCTGACAGCGAGTAGTTTGATGTCTTCTTGGCGGTTTGCACGCTGTCTAGCCTTAAGAATATTTGCCCGAATAACTTGCAAGGAATTAGAAATTATGGTCATAATTCAATGATCTTAAAGAATATACTTTATGTAAAGTCTTAAGAATGTGATTATAACAGGAGTTAAAAGTGGATATTTCAGATTTACTCGCCTTTTCCGTCAAAAATAAAGCGTCGGATTTACACCTGTCAGCAGGATTGCCGCCAATGATTAGAGTACATGGGGATGTGCGTAAAATCAATGTCCCATCGATGGATCACACGCAAGTACATGATATGGTGTACGACATCATGAATGACGGTCAACGTAAAGTCTATGAAGAGACGTTGGAATGTGACTTTTCTTTTGAAATTCCTAATCTTGCAAGGTTTAGGGTTAATGCATTTAATCATAACCGTGGTGCGGGTGCAGTATTTAGGACGATTCCTTCCAAAATTCTTACATTAGAAGAGCTCAACTGCCCAGCAATTTTTAAAGAAATTGCTGATACACCAAGAGGGATTGTTCTGGTAACAGGGCCAACAGGTTCTGGTAAATCGACAACATTGGCAGCGATGATTGATTACATCAATGAAAACGAAATGGGTCATATTCTTACAGTAGAAGATCCAATCGAATTTGTACATCAATCTAAAAAATGTTTAATTAACCAACGTGAAGTTGGACCACACACACTTTCATTCCAAAATGCTTTGCGCTCTGCACTGCGTGAAGATCCTGATGTCATTCTTGTTGGTGAGATGCGAGACTTAGAGACGATCCGTTTAGCGCTCAGTGCTGCAGAAACTGGGCACTTGGTTTTTGGTACCTTGCATACAAGCTCTGCAGCAAAAACGGTAGATCGTATCGTTGATGTGTTCCCTGCAGCAGAGAAGGAAATGGTACGTTCAATGTTATCTGAGTCTTTACGCTCTGTCATTTCTCAAACGCTATGTAAAACCAAGGACGAGCAGGGTAGGGTGGCAGCACATGAAATTATGATTGGCACCCCAGCGATACGTAACTTGATACGTGAGAATAAAGTTGCACAAATGTATTCCGCTATTCAAACAGGTCAAAATATCGGGATGCAGACACTAGACCAAAACTTACAAGATTTGGTCAGAAGGAATATTATCTCAGCTGCAGAAGCGCGTGGTAAGGCAGCAAATAAAGAGTCTATAGTCGGTTAATCTAGGTAGGATATAGCAATGGAAAAAGGGCAGGCGGAAAAATTTGTATTTGATTTACTGAGGCTGATGTTAGGCAAGAAAGCATCAGATATGTTTATTACCGCGGGTTTTCCACCAGCAATGAAAGTGGATGGAAAAATGACGCCAGTCAACTCTCAAGTGCTTTCTCCACAGCAGGCTCGTGAGATTTGCCGATCAATCATGAACGACAAGCAAGCGGCCGAATTTGATGCGACCAATGAGTGCAATTTTGCGATAGGCATTCCCAATGTGGCACGTTTTCGGGTTAATGCATTCGTACAGCGAGGCTCAGTTGGCTTGGTCTTTAGGACCATTAACTCCAAAATCCCAACATTTGAAGAGTTAGGTTTACCTGCAGTACTGAAGGATATTGCAATGACCAAACGTGGTCTAGTTGTTTTTGTGGGAGGGACTGGTTCTGGAAAATCCACGTCTTTAGCTGCAATGGTTGGCTATCGCAATGAACATAGTCATGGGCATATTATCACTATCGAAGACCCAGTAGAGTTTATGCATGATCATAAGAATTGCGTGATTACACAACGAGAAGTTGGCGTTGATACAGACAGCTGGCAAGCTGCACTTAAAAATACATTACGACAAGCACCAGATGTTATTTTGATTGGTGAAATACGTGACCGAGAAACGATGGACTATGCCATTGCATTTGCTGAAACAGGGCACCTATGTATGTCTACACTGCATGCTAATAGTACGAATCAAGCCTTGGACCGAATTATCAACTTTTTCCCAGAGGAGCGCAGACAGCAACTATTAATGGATCTATCGTTGAATATACGCGCCTTTGTGTCACAGCGGTTGATTCCTAAAATTGATGGCATTGGTCGAATCGCAGCAGTTGAAATTATGTTGAATACACCATTAATTACCGATTTAATATTTAAAGGTGATGTGCATGAAATTAAATCCGTTATTGCCAAATCAAGAGAGCTTGGGATGCAAACGTTTGATCAGTCACTGTTTGATTTGCATGAAGCCGGTGAGATCAGTTATGAGGATGCGCTACGTAATGCAGATTCAGTTAACGATTTAAGATTGCGGTTAAAATTAGAAGGCAAAGCATCAAAAGACAGAGATCTTTCAGCAGGACTTGATCATATGGATATGATTTAATTGATTAAGCAAAAAAAGCCGATAGTTTAAATATCGGCTTTTTGTTTTTTGAGACTTTTAAAATTGATTTATTGTATCGTTACTTCAACACGTCGTGCTTCACTCAGATCTCCATCTCCTTGCGTACTCTCTGGTTTACGCATTTCAATTCTATCAGCACTGATACCAGCAGCAATAAGCTTATCATTAACAGATTGTGCACGTTTTTTTGCTAATTGTTGGTTACTTTCAAAGTCACCAGTTGCATCATGATAGCCAGAGATAACAGCTTTTGCTTCAGGGTGCGTGTTGAGCCAATCAATACTTGCCCCTAGTATGCTATCAGCATCTGAAGGTAAAGCATGTACACCAGATTCAAAATACAGCTTTGCAGCTGAAGGTGGGACATCTGCTTCCAATGGCATAGACACTGAGATTTGATTGTTAATGATCACATCAGGGCCAAAAAATGCCTGAGCATTGGTTAGCTTCTGTTGTTTCATTTCTTCAGAATCAACTTCACCCGATAAAGTGACTGTTAACTCATCACCTTCGGCTGTAAGGTTATCGCTCAACAGTGCTTTTAGTGCGTCAATATCACTAATCCAGGTGATGTTACTTGCATCGCCATTGCCTGTAAATTCAGTTGCTGTGGCTGTGAAGCTAAATGCTTCGGTTATAGCTGGTACATCATTCGCTACTGTTAAATCGCTTGATGCTATAGTATCAGTGCTACAGCATGCGCTGCTTGGGCCATTTCCATTCAGGTACATCCAAAACAATATTATGGCTAGTACAAAAGCAACGACCCAGCTCCAAAAAGCATAACTAGATTGATTTTCATGCATATTGATTACCCCTGATTATTTTTTGACGCCACCAGATAATTCATCTTGTAACTTTTTCAGTTCTAGCCACTTGTTATTGGCTGCCAGTTTCCCTTGTTTTGCCCATGTGCTAGGATTGGCGATACGGAAGCGTGCACCTCCTGCATCTAATATTTTGCGCATCTGCGGCACGGTTGCAGATGCAACATCAGCAAATGTTTTAAGCCCATTCTCTTTGAATAGGTCATTGATTTTAGGACCTATTCCTTCAATTACTGTTAAGTCATCTGCATTTTTAATTTTAAACCCAGCAGCTTTTGCTGCTGCTAAATCTATTACAACATCCTTAGCTTTTGGTTTTGCTGGTGCTTTTTTTGTTGTGTTCGTTTTAGCTTTTGCAGGTGCAGGTGCAGCGCTTACTATTTGACTTGCAGTCGTTGAGGTAGGTGGTGGGGTTTCTTTAGCAACTGGAGCAGGCGGTGGTGTATAGTGGTTTACTGAGTCTTTTGTTTTTTTTCTTGAGCATTTGCAAAGAAAATAGTTTAGTAACCAACCAATGAGTGCACCTAATAGTAACCACCAAAAACAACATCCGAAAGTACTCATTTTTACTCCCCAAAAAAATAAATAAAGTCTTTACATCAAGAATAGCACTATTACTGTCTTTTAGTAGTACGTCAACCCCTTCTTTTACTGAGTAAGGCTGATTATTTCACATTATTATGATTGATTGCTTTGGTAAGTAAATTGACCATTGAGCAAAGTGGAGATCACTTTTCCTATGACTTCCATGTCAATAAAGACAGTGTTCTTACCTTGGCTCTTTAACGTTTCCGTTTTAACTTGCCATGCAGCATTAGTGTTAATCAGTACGATATCTGCATTTGCATTCAAACTTAGATGACCACTGTCTATCCCTAAAATGCTAGCTGGCTTCATGGTGATTCTTGAAATAGCGTCATAGAGCGAAACTTTGTATTCATTTGCCCATTTAAGTGTCAGTGGCAGTAATAACTCTAAGCCTGTAGAGCCAGCCTCTGCTTCTGCAAAAGGCATAAGTTTTGCATCTTCATCAACGGGCGCATGATCAGAGCATATGGCATCAATCGTACCGTCTTTCACCCCCTGGCAAAGT